>JAZKIX010000013.1:23168-24598 GCA_040384645.1 Pseudomonadota bacterium
CCATGAGCGAATACCGCTAGTTCCCCTTGAATGATGCTTTCCCCGCCGATCCTGATCCTTTGATTATCGCCCGCGATGTTGCGAATACGCGCTGTTCTGCTTAATCTGGCACCTGGAGCAAGCTGGCAAGTCGCGCTTGGGGCGGGTGGCGCATGCTTCCAAAGCATGCGCCGCATTGATGTGACAGCGCTTTTATTGACCACATTACTTGCCGCTATCCCTTGGACGATGGCCGGCCGTTGAGATCGAAGAAATTGACAGAAAACATCCGACCCTATCAATTTTTGATTTTATTGACAACTAATGCCAGGGCTTACGCAAAATTGTTCCAGCAAGGCATAGCGGCTGGGCAGTTTTGCGTAAGTTCTAAATGCAAGACTTTAGGAGAACAGCAATGCGCACCATGAAAGCTGCAGTATTTCTTCATCCGGGCAAGATCGCGCTTGCAGATAAACCAATACCGGTTGCCGGTCCTGGCGAGGCGTTGATCAAAATCACCACCACCACCATCTGTGGTACCGACGTGCATATTCTCAAGGGAGAATTTCCGGTGGAAGCAGGTCGCACCATCGGTCATGAACCGGTGGGCGTGATTGCGGAACTGGGTGCAGGCGTGACCGGCTATTGGCTGGGACAGCGCGTTATCGTCGGCGCGATCACGCCGTGCGGGCAATGTCATCCCTGCCTAGACGGGCACCAATCGCAATGCGGTGGCAAAGCGGCTGGCGGGTGGCGCTTCGGCAATACGATAGATGGGTGTCAGGCGGAATACCTGCTGGTGCCGCATGCGATGGCCAATCTGGAACCAATTCCGGATGGGCTCACGGATGAACAGGTGCTGATGTGCCCTGACATCATGAGTACGGGCTTTGGTGGCGCGGAAAGTGGCGAAATAAAGATCGGCGACACGGTCGTGATTTTTGCGCAAGGTCCGATTGGCTTGTGCGCAACTGCCGGTGCAAAATTGAAGGGGGCCAGCCTGATCATTGCAGTCGATGGTGTGCGCGCACGACTGGATATGGCGAAGCATCTGGGCGCCGATGTGACCATCGATTATACGAAAACCGATCCACTAACCGAGATCATGCGTCTGACCAAGGGACGCGGCGTCGATGTCGCGATCGAAGCCCTGGGCTCGCAGCAGACTTTTGAAAGTTGCCTGCGTGCGCTCAAGCCGGGCGGGACGCTCTCCAGCCTTGGCGTTTACTCGGGAAAGCTTAGCTTGCCGCTCGATGCCTTTGCCGCCGGACTGGGCGATCACAAGATCATCACCACGCTATGTCCCGGCGGCAAAGAACGCATGCGCCGGCTAATGAATGTGGTGGCGTCGGGCCGGGTGAATCTGGAGCCGATGGTCACGCATCGATTCAAGCTAGATCAGATCGAGCAGGCTTACGAGTTATTCGCCAACCAGCGCGATGGTGTGCTGG
>JAZKIX010000014.1:0-17992 GCA_040384645.1 Pseudomonadota bacterium
GGCAGCTAGTGCGCAAGCTGCTACAACCGGCCAGCAATACCTGATCGACCAATTGATACAGGGCGGTCCCAATACCATCCGCAACGCGGCTGAAAGCATTTATCAGATGCATGAAACCGATCACGCCGTGCTCGACGTGCTGGCAGAAACCTTATTGCAACGCTATCCATCGGCGCGCGACGGCGACACGGTCGATGCCATGTCCTGGGCGTGTAAAGGCTTGGCCGCTTCGGGCGAAAAACGGTATTTCGATGTCGTCAAGGAAGTCGCCGATGCGCCTGATACCGTCCGTAAATTACGCAAATATTGCAGCCGCGCCGCCGAGGATTTACGCGCGCCCGAGGGTGAGCAATACCGCAAGGGCATGGCATCGTTGAAGCCATCGGCAGCGACCGCAGATGCGTCTCAGGGCAAGAAAGGCAACGCCAAGGCGCGTGCCCAATCCGATAAAAACGCCAGCGCGCAATCGATCACTGATGTCATGGTCGGCATGAGCATGCAACAAGCCTACGATATTGCTGGCGAACCTACCGATACCAATACCTATCAGACCGGCAAGGCTTTTATCCCCTTCAATTTCCGCGGCAAGGATCTGATGCGCACCGCTGCGTTGTATAAAGGGCAGGGCCGCATCGTGTTCAGCAACGACAGCCGTTACAACGGCGCCATGCGCGTGCTTGAAGTCATCGTGAACCCGAACGAGAGCGGTTATCCCTGATCTGAATGAAGTTTTTTAAAATTCAGATTTTTATGCAAAAGTTATTAAAAGAAAATTTTTTCCGCAAACAGCTCGCCTCAAACAATTGGGGCGGGCGCACAACTTCCGGCCCTGACAATCGCAGTGCAGGCTGAACCAAGCTTGTCATAGCGCCGTCATTTACACAGTCGATACTCCCGCTCAATTCAATCTGAAGGAGTGGCGGCAATGCGAACTATTTTCGGTACGTCAGCCATCTGTCTGGCTTTGTTTGGTTGCGGTGGCAGCGATGGCGCGGTCAAGGCCGATGCAGTGCCAAGCGGCACCGTCGCCACGCTGGCGCTGCTAGAGACCACGGATTTGCATACCAATGTCCTCAGCTACGACTACTTCAAGCTGGCGCCGGATCTATCGCTTGGCTTCGAGCGTACCGCGGCCTTGATTAAACAGGCGCGTGCAGAATTTCCTAACACCATGTTGCTCGACAATGGCGACACGATCCAGGGCACCGCGCTGGCCGACTACCAGGCGCTGATCAATCCAGTCACTTGCGGCACGCCGCTGGCCATGTATAAGGTGATGAACCAAGCCGGCTATGAAGGCGGCGGCATTGGCAATCATGAGTTCAATTACGGCTTGCCGTTCTTGTCGCAGGTAACGGCCCAAAAATTTGATGTCGACGGCATGCCGGCGCCTGCCGCACAACCCGTCTGCAGCGGTCCAACGTTCCCGCAAGTGCTTGCCAATGTATATAGCGTCAAGTCCAAGCAGCCGCTGTTTTCGCCATACGCAATCATCACCAAACCGGTCAGCGCCACTGCGCCGGGCGGTAAAACGATACAAGCCATGCTCAGGGTCGGGATCATCGGCTTTGCGCCGCCAACCATCATGTCCTGGGACAAGCGCTGGCTCGATGGCAAAGTCTATACAGAAGGCGTAAAAGAGTCGGCTGAAAAGTTCATCCCCGAAATGAAAGCCAAGGGCGTCGACCTGATCGTCGCAATTTCGCATGGCGGGCTAGATAATTCGGCTTATTCGCCGACCATGGAAAATGGCAATTATCACTTATCGCAAGTACCCGGCATCGACGCCATGTTGATTGGCCACTCGCACCAAGTGTTCCCCAACATCACCAGCACCGCGGCGCAATTCAATTTGCCCGGTGTCGATAAAGTCAACGGCACCGTCAATGGCGTGCCGACTGTGATGTCCAATTTCTGGGGCAAGCATCTGGGCGTGATCAAGCTCGGCCTCAAGTTTGACGGCACGGCATGGAGCGTCGATAAATCCAAGACCAAGGTGGAGGCGCGCTCGACCCAAAACCCCGATAAATCTTACGTCGCCGCCGATGCCACGATCCAGCCAATGATCCAGGCTGAACATGACGCCACCATCGCCTATGTGAAGACGCCGGTTGGCAGCACCAACTTCCGCATGACTTCCTATTTCTCCGATGTCGGCGATGTCACTGCAATCGAAATCGTCAACCAGGCGCAAGCCGATTACGTCGCCCAATACGTCAAGACAAATTTGCCGCAATACGCCAGCTTGCCAGTGTTGTCGGTATCGGCGCCGTTCAAGAGCGGCTTCGGCGGCGGCAATGATTTTACCGATGTCGCCGCAGGCAATATCGCGATCAATAATGCGGCTGATTTATACCTGTATCCCAACACGATCTACGGTGTCAAAGTAAGTGGCGCGATTGTCAAGAGCTGGCTGGAAACCGCTGCCACCCGCTTCAATTTGATCGATCCAACCAAGACCGTAACGCAAGAACTGGTCAGCAGTTACCCCGGCTACAACTTCGATATGTTCACCTCGAAAGACATCAGCTACCACATCGATGTGACCCAGGTGGTCGGCAGCCGCATCAAGAACCTGACGTATAAAGGGGTCGCCATTGCGCCGACGCAAGCCTTCATCATCGCCACCAATAATTATCGCGCCAGCGGCGGCGGCAATTTCCCTGGCCTGGATGGCAGTAACACTATTTTTGCCTCACCCGATGCCAACCGCGACGTCTTGATCGCTTACATCAAGGCGGCTAAAAACCTGAGCCTGACCGCCAATGGCTCGGATCGCAGCTGGCATTTCGTCAAGGTCAAAACCGCCGGGCCGGTGGTATTCCATTCGGCGCAAAACGTCTTGCCACTTGCCCTGTCGAACGGTTTAAGCAATGTGTCCTTGGTACAAGCTGACGATGGCTCCGGCAAGAGTTTATCGATCTACGGCATCGACCTTAGCAAGTGATTGAACGAAGGACTGCACCGTGACACGCACCCGCATTGCATTGACCGGGTTGGCGCTGGGCGTCGTGGTGGCGCTCACGGCTTGGACACTTACACCAGCCGCGCCGCGCTTGTCTGCACTGGACGTCGCACATCTGCAGACGCTGGCTGGCGCGGCGCGCGACGATGCGGCACTGCGTCAATTACGGGTCGCCGCCGGCAATGGCCTGGTTGCGGCGCAACTTGCCTTGGGACATGTATTGACTGCCAAACCGCTGCCAGCGCAAGTGACAGAAGGCATCGCCTGGCTACGCAAGGCCGTTGCCGCCGGCAGTGTCGAGGCACAAGCGAGCTTGGGTAAATTGTATTTCCGCGGTACCGTCGGGCAGGCGCCGGATTATGCGCAAGCCTATACCTTGCTGCGCGCGGCATCGGAACAGAACGATGCCGGCGCTAGCTATTTTCTTGCGCTGCTATACAAAAACGGCCTGGGCGTAAAGCCGGACAGCAGCGCCGCCGCGCACTGGCTGGAGCGCGCCGCTGATGGCAATTCCGCCGTCGCTATGTTCCTGCTCGCCAATATGCTGCTCAGCGGCGACGGCGTCAGGCGCGACGAGCAAAAGGCGCGCGCCCTGATCGAAAGCGCGGCCGCCATGGAATACCCGGAAGCGGTGCAAATGATGGCCATCGGCCTGCGCGACGGTTCGATGGGATTTGTGCGGGATGAAAAAGAAGCGTCGCTACAATTGCTTGAAGTGGCGCACGCCATGAAACACCGGCCGGCAGCGCCTTGAAACGGTTCACAAACATTCAAAAGAGTAAAAATATACTGGTCACAGTATAAAATTTAAGCCTTTAAACGCCTGCGCGTTTGGCATTAAATTGCATCATACTCCCCCATAATTTGCTTTATTGATGGACGCGGCGCGCTGCATTCGACATGCATGCTTAATCGCGATTTCCGCACATGCGACTACTGTTGCAGGCAAGTCTGTTACGCCGCACCGCCAGCACGGCGACTTGTCTCGCATTGCGCCGCTGACTGCATGTATGATTGCGTTGCAGTTTTCACCACGATTGTCCGGCGCAGATGTTAGCCGGACAACGACGTCAAAAACAATTTTACGAGAAGCGCCAATATGAGCCGAAACCAAGATGGTTTTACCCTGATTGAAATGATGGCCGTGGTCGCCATCATCGCCATTCTGGCCGCAATGGCCGTGCCGTCTTACCTGACCAGTATCACGCGCAAGCAGGTTGAATTAGCGATGAAGTTAGCCGATCAGGCCACGGCATCCACCGATGCACTCTGGATGCTGACGGAAACACTGCCATTGGATAACGCTGAACTTGGCTTGCCGCCGCCTGACAAAATTGTCAGCAACCATGTTAAGGCCGTAGCAGTCAAGGACGGCGCCATCAATATTACATTCGGCAATCGTGCCAATGGCGCATTAAAAGGAAAAATCCTTACGTTGCGACCCGCTGTGATCCGAGTGAACACGCCGATTAAATCGAAACCAACCTGGGTTTGCGGCAAGGCGGAGGGACCCGGTAACACGACGATTGAAGGTGTGGATCTAACCAATGTACCCGAGGCCTATCTGCCGCTTGCATGTATGAAGCGCGCCTCTTAAAGAAATTTTTCAGCCTAAGGATGGAAACTAAGTCCTACATTGCCATTGGCGTTTGCCTTGCCAAAGTGCATCGCGCTGCGAAATGATGGTAGGGCTATTCGTATTGCTGCGCTATCGGCCACCGGCAAAATCTGCCTGTGGTTTTATAGGAGCGGCGTTAAGCGGTCATTAATCACGAATTAACCATTTCAATTTTTAAGCGAAAGCAATGAATCAAGCTGCATCGACCCTCGCCGACCCTGCACAAACTCCTCCGCACCCCGTCAGTTTCTGGCAAGCCTTCGCTTTCTGGCTGAAGCTTGGTTTCATCAGCTTTGGCGGGCCAGCCGGTCAGATTTCGATCATGCATCAGGAGCTAGTCGAGAACCGGCGCTGGATTTCGGAGCGGCGATTTTTACATGCGCTTAATTACTGCATGGTCTTGCCGGGGCCGGAGGCGCAACAGCTCGCCACCTATATCGGCTGGCTGATGCACCGCACCTGGGGCGGCATCGTGGCTGGCGGCTTGTTCGTGCTGCCTTCGCTCTTGATCTTGATCGGCTTGTCGTGGCTGTATATTGCTTTCGGCGAAGTACCTTTGGTGGCGGGTCTGTTCTACGGTATCAAGCCGGCGGTGACCGCCATCGTGTTGCAAGCGGCGCACCGGATCGGTTCGCGCGCGCTGAAAAATCCGCTGCTTTGGTCGCTTGCGGCGGCGTCGTTCGTGGCGATTTTTGCCTTCAATGTCCCGTTTCCGCTGATCGTGGCGGCAGCGGCCTTGACTGGTTATTACGGTGGCCGCTTTGCGCCAGACAAATTCCAGGTCGGCGGCAGTCACGGCAAGACCCATGCCTCGTTCGGCGCCGCCCTGATCGACGACGATACGCCGACCCCCGCGCATGCCTTGTTCCGCTGGTCGCAGTTAATCAAAATCGCCAGCGTCGGGGCGGCACTGTGGCTGATCCCGATGGCCGGCTTGATCTGGCGTTTTGGCTGGGATCACACCCTGACCCAAATGAGCTGGTTTTTTACCAAGGCGGCCTTGCTTACTTTTGGCGGCGCCTACGCCGTGCTGCCCTATGTGTTCCAGGGGGCGGTCGAGCATTACGGCTGGCTCAATCCGACCCAGATGATCGATGGCCTGGCATTGGGCGAAACCACGCCCGGCCCGCTGATCATGGTGGTGGCGTTTGTCGGTTTTGTCGGCGGTTACCTCAAGGCCGTATTCGGCCCAGAACATCTATTCCTGGCCGGCGCAGTGGCTGCGACGCTGGTGACCTGGTTCACTTTTTTGCCATCATTCCTGTTCATCCTGGCCGGCGGCCCGCTAGTCGAAACCACCCACAATGACTTGAAATTTACCGCGCCCCTGACTGCCATTACCGCGGCGGTGGTCGGCGTGATCGCCAATCTGGCACTGTTTTTCGGGTATCACGTGCTTTGGCCAAAAGGGTTTGGCGGCAGTTTCGACTGGCCGTCCGCTCTGATCGCACTTGCTGCCGCGGTGGCGCTATTTCGCTTCAAGCGCAATGTGATTCACGTGATTGCGGCGTGCGCCGTTGTAGGATTATGTACGGCAAATTTATCTTAATCGACATCAAATGCGATTTGCCGGATACGCATAAACTGTCATTTTTCTTTAGCTACAAAATTAATAGATCAATTCTTATTCGGGAGTTGATCGGCAGCCGTTTTGGGGTTCTGAAATGCATGAAATGAATTTGCAAAGGATGTTTTGTTGAAACAAACTACTCGCTTATACCGGTTTTCTTGCTTTGAAATACAAGTGGAAGAAAGACGCCTATTGAAAGACGGCAACAACCTGGAACTAGGGGCAAAGGCTTTTGACCTTCTAGTGACGCTCGCCGAAAATGCAGGTAGGTTACTTTCCAAGACCGAATTGCTGGAAGCAGCATGGCCCAATTTAGTGGTGGAAGAAAATAATGTCAATGTCCAAATATCGATATTGCGTAAGCTCTTAGGCGCTGAGGCAATTACCACCGTATTTGGTAGCGGTTTTCGTTTTACACCCGAGGTAATTTTTTTAACTTTACAGCAGAATAACGATAATGTCGAAACCGTGGATGTGGCATCAGTGCATCCAGCTATGAAAATCATATTGGTAGATGATCATTCATTGATTCGTGATGCCTTGCGTGGTGTGATAAATGAGTTGATCCAGTCGGCAACGATGGTCGAAGCAATTAATGGTCATCAAGCACATCAATATTTAGAAGATGATCCTAACTATCATTTGATTTTTCTCGATCTAGGATTGCCCGACTGTGACGGTTTTGAATTGTTAAAAAAATTGCGTGCACAGTATCCTTTGATTTCGATAGTAGTGATATCAGCCGAAGAGTCACGAGAGAAAATAATGAACGCGTTAAATTGTGGTGTTGTGGGTTTTATTCCAAAAACGACCGCACGCGAGGTGATGGTCAATGCCATCAGGCTTATATTGTCGGGCGGAACCTATATACCACCTCAGTCATTAATGCTTGGTGGTACGTCGCCATTAAGCACATGATTCCGCAATTTTTTGTGTCATCAATGCGCGTAGCATGAGTGGCATCACTGGCTTTACCAACAATGCGTAATCGTGGACGTTTGATCGATAGGTTTTTGCCGATTCACTATCGCCGCTGATAATGATTGCCGGTATCGCGGCTTTTAGAAACTGGTTTACGTAGCCAATCGCCATATGACCTGTTTCGCCATCGAGTAAGTGGTAATCAGAAATAATCAAATCAGGCTGTGCCGACGAGCCCAGCAAATCGATCGCTTGCTCCGCTGATTGCGCACCAATGACCTCGCAACCCCAGGTTTTGAGCAGCCCGCACATGCTGTCCCGAATCGATATATCGTCATCTATCACCACGATCAATTTACCGGCCAACGGCGTGGCAAATATAAATTGCGTTGGTTTATTTTGCGCTTCGCCTTCGTTGGCCGATACCGTTGCCAGTGCCGTCGGCACCAAGACAGAAAACCGCGAACCTTTCCCGATTGTGGAATGGACGGTGATTGGATAATCCAGCAATTTGCAAAGACGGTCGACGATCGCCAGGCCTATGCCGAGACCGGAGTCAGATGCCGGTTTGGTTCCCGGGACTTGATAGAATTCTCCAAATATTTCGGCATGCTTGTCATCGGCCATGCCACAACCGGTATCCCATACATCGATTCTTATCCGGCCATCTCGATGCCGACATCCCAGCAATACACCGCCGACGTCGGTAAATTGAATCGCATTTGCGACCAGATTGCGCAATATTTTTTCTAGCAATACGGGATCGGCATTCACCCAATCATCACTGGCTACTATACGGAAATTAATTTTTTTAGCTTCGGCTGTTCGCCCATACTTTGCTTCGATACTTTTTAAAAGATGTGAAATGGGAAAGTTGGTAATCTGCGGTTGCGTAATGGCGGCATCTAGTTTTGAAATATCCAGCAATTTTTCAAATAAATTATCGAATATCGAAATCGAGCTATCCATTTCTTGGATTAGATAATTTTCTTGCGCAGCGCCAGGCTCATTCTTTAATTGGTTGACCAATTTTTGTAAATTCTTTAGTGGCTTGCTTAAATCATGACTACCAGCGTCCAAAAATCGTGTTTTAGCTAGGTTTGCCGCTTCAGCATATTGTTTTTCGATATTGATATTGTTAACTAACTGACCGTTTTGGAATTCGAGCTCAAATGAAGTAATCAATGCCCGGTGATAAGCCCAGGCGAATGCCGCGCTTAGCGGACCCGCCAGAACTGCAAGATAGAAGGGGCCTCCCAAGGGGCCGGGGCTGAGTGCGATGAAGACTGGTGTCGCTAAACAATAGGGCAAGAAAAACAGTAAATACAGGATGTAATGCGATGCCAGATAGACCGCAGTCAAAGCTCCCAGCATATACAAGGCAAAGCAAAAATCGGCCTCTTGTACTAAACGATAACGGTAAAAAAATAGATATGAGCCTGCGATGTAAACCAGGCCGCATAAAAACGCCGATACCATTGAAAACACCATCAAAGGTTTGACTGGCCCCAAGGAAAAATCATGGTTGCGAAATTTTAGCCATGCATAAAATTTGGAGATCGGAACCAAAGCGAACCCGATGCTCCAGATAAAAAATTCTTGATGCGGAATACGGGTCCAGCACACCAGCATCAATAAAAAATAGCCGACCAGGTCGCCGATAATCATCGGTATCGAATTGCCATAGAGATAGGCGGCGCGATCTGCGTGAACTGCTTTGTCCTTAGCGTTCATGGCGACAATTCATTGAGTTGCTGCTGCGAGAAATGAATGGGATCGATTTGTGTATTTTTTATTACTATTTGGGCAAGCGGTATTTCCACCACAAAACACGAACCTTGACCAATGGCCGATTCAAAGCTGATTGAGTGACGCAACAAAATACAAAGCCGCTCGACGATGGCCAAGCCGAGGCCGGTTCTATTTTGTCCTTTGGCGCGACTATTTTTCGGCTTGTAAAAACCCAAAAAAATCTCTGCTGCCTGATCTGCGGCAATACCTGCCCCACTGTCTCTGACTTCGATTCGAAGTTGGTCGCCGCGTCGCCGGCAACCGATCAATATTGCGCCATGATCGGTATAGCGGACTGCATTCGATACCAGATTGGCGAGGATGCGTTCAAGTAAAACAATATCGCTATGCACGATTAGCTTCGAAGGCACCACCCGCAGCGTAAGCTGTTTTTGATGCGCCATCGCCAAAAATGAGTTTTCGATCCGTCCCAATATGTCATTAATCAAGAATTCTGAATAGACCGGTTTGATGCTGCCCGCTTCCAATCTGGAAATGTCCAGTAGGTTATCGATCAGTTCATTGATGGCCTGCGCCGACGCATCAATTTTTTGCACGACAGGCCGTTTTTCGCTAGCGATGCTATTCCCTTTAATTTGCGCAATGAAGAGGCGCAAGGCATGTAAAGGTTGGCGCAAGTCGTGGCTGGCTGCAGAAAGAAAACGCGTTTTTGCAGCATTCGCCAAGTCTGCCCGCTCTTTCTGCATCGTAAGTTGGGTCATGAGCAGTGAATTTTCGCGATGAAATTGCCTGGAACGCAGAATGATTTGATGGAAACGCCATGCAAACAACGCCGTGCCGGGGCCGAAAACTAAAGTAGGCAATAAAGTCGGTAGGAAAATATCGTATTGCGTGAATAAGCGAAAAAATACAGAAACAAAAAATGGAAGGCAAATGAATCTCAATATCGGATAAGGCGTTTCAACGCTGCCGATGGTCACGATCGCCGTTGATAGTATTGCAAAGAAAAGACCGAAATTTTGAATGAATTCCGGTATTTGAAAATATGAATCGAAGCCGAGGACAAGAATAAAACCGGCGCTGCAAATGATTGAGATAACAGCCCGAAAAAAAATCAGTACACGAACTTCGATAAAACCAGTTTTGCCAAAGATCGCCCACATGGCGACGGCGAGTATGATTTCAATCGATACCGCACTTACGCATACCAAATTGATCGAAGCTAGATCGCGCCAGCACAAGATGAGTACAAGTGATACCGCTAGCAGATTACTCAGAATTATGGTGAATAATTCTTTGGAAATTTTAGGATGTCTTGCAAATACGCGGCTTGCTTCCATCTGATTTATTCAATTATTTCGAAAAACAAAACATATATACAGGAGGGATTTTTTGTCTTCATCCCGTGCAAAATATTTAAAAAGCCATTGCAAGCAAGAAATGGTGAATGGCTATGATATAGAAATAATTGGGGGCTCAGTAATTCAAGCTTAGTAACGAAAAGCGGCAAATAGCATTTATTTCGAAAAGTAGAAAATACTTTAATTTATCAGAAGAATTTGTTGTGTAGCTAAAAGCATATTAAAAAGGCCGACTGAATTGCCAGTCGGACTTTGATACCTTAAGTGCAAAACTCACTGTATTACCTAAGGATAGCCAAATTAAACTTTGCTGACTTTTGAGCTTTTACATATCTTGCTCATTAAGAAATTCTGCCATCCAGAACAGCGGAGCGTTCCAGTTAATTGCAACTTCATTCGCCTGGTAAATCCTTACATTATCGTCATAGCAGCGCATGGAATAATTGCCGCATGCAGGAAGAACATCGCGCAAGTATTTAAGTGCACCTAAGTTGCTGGTATCGACAGTGCCGGTATTGAGAACAGTGTTGCCTGCCAATTTAGTCCGACCGACGCCTATTGCCCCCGCTTTTGCCTGACCATTCGGACCACCGACAACCACGCCTGGCGGAACATTTTGCATTGTAATGTCGGCTTGTTTGGCCCAAACGCGATGATGCGGATTCATTACCGGGTTAGTGCCATAGCCTGAGACGAACGATTTTCCGAGCGAATTTCTGCCTAAAATGTAGTCCATCGTGTTCGCGACGCCATCACGATAGGACTTGCCCGCCGCAGTGCTGGCATTCAGATCTGACGCCACGCCTAAAATGATTCCTGCATTCATGATGTCTGCATTCGAACCCCAATCAAATTTACTGTCTTTACGTTGCAAAACGCTGTCAAACGCAATCGGGTTTGGAATTCTATAGACGCTCTCATTAATCTGTCCCAAGAGTTGCTGTGCCTTATCCTTAAGCATCGATGATGGCGATTTAGTCGGCACCCCATCGACAGTGACCAGCCCGGTCGAATTTGCAAATACGTTTGGCAAAGCAGTCACAGCAGAGATAGTGCCTAAAGTTTCTACATTGCCCCAGCGCATGGAATTAATCCAATTTTTACAACTGACTGGGAAGTAACTACTACATGTACTGTAGGCATTGGCCTTAGCGTTGATCCAATATGGATTGGTTTCGTCGAGGCCATCTGTTTTGGTAGTGGTAGCCAAATACAATTCCATCCCCGCCCAATAGAATTCATCTCTGACTTCTTTGTCGGCATAAGCACCGGCACCATCAACAATTGCTGGCAATGAACTCGCAACTGCATCGGAATATTCGCCGTATTGATAGACCGTTGGATGCAGAAGTGCAGCATTCCAGGCTGCCTTTGCGGCAGTTAAGCACGTATTGGCGAAGGTCGGGTCCAAGCGCTTCCAGATGCGGTAACACTGCGCACCCGTTGCTGCCAGCGACAAAGTTGCTGCCGTGGTTGGACTTTCAAGTACGCGTACTTTGTTAGATACATGCGGCCAGGTCGGAACATCAGTCCACCCTTGATCGTGCACGGAATGGAATGCCATTCCGCTCACATCAGTGGAGGTAAAGGTCAGGGTTTGATAATACAGATTGACCTGTGGGCCAATATCTCCAGTCGCCGGCGATTGCCCAGCTAATTGCACGCCGTTTCCACGCGTCTTGTTAAAAACTCTATCTTGATTGCCAATCGGTACTGCAGCGCTAGTGCCGGCTGGCGCTTGCATTTTGAGTAAAAATGCCATTTCATGACGCGCTTCATTCATTAAGTCTGAAATTGACGTCTTTATGCCGTCTACTGTATCTACACGAAGCGCTTTATTAGTAACGACGTTTGGATAAATCGGATTGGCGGGATAAGCCATTGTCCCATCCATGAATGCGCCATCACGGTTGAAGTAATCTCCTGGGAAAAGGCCTCCGCCGAGGGCAACAGGATAGCCATTCGTACCCTTGGCTCTCCCGTTTTGCAAACGCTCGATCATATTTTGCAAAGTCCAAAGAGAAATACCGCCATTGACGACGTATTTTCCTGTATCGGCGGCATCGTACCAACCGCCAGCCACATCCAGTTTTCCGTCACTGGTTGGAATTGCGCATCCCGGATGATTATTGCCATGTAAGTCGACGCCGGTGAAGCAGGCGGCTCGCTCCACAACATTGGCTGCCGGACGGTCGAATTGGGTATCGGCCCGATACACAGGGCTGGTCAAATCATTGATCGTTTCACCGGCCCGCTGAAAGTAGAAGAACTGTAGGGCGTCGTATTTCAATGCGCCGTAGACGCTGGTGCTGGATATACGGAATTTTTGCGGATCGGTATAGCCGCCATAATAAAGTTTGTAAATGGTGTAATCGGTATCGTACTCAAGGCCTTGAATATTGGCCAAAGGCACCGAAACACGTGAAATATACTCACCAGACACTGGATCCAAGAACGGCCTTTCGGTCAGCTTTTGAACATAGGGTTGCCAGCTGGTACCCGCATTTGTCGGACCCGTAATCGTCATGCCTTTGATCGGATAATCGACTGGATGATTGAGCCCATCTGCATTTTTAACTAAAACCCAACTTGTGCTGGGATCGAAGCTGGCTCGGCGCGACATGGTGAAATTCAAAGTCGCTTGCTTGCCAAATCCAACTTGATTCACCCGGATTTTTGCCGAGTCGTCTACCGCAGGAACGGCGGTAAGCGAAATGTCTTTGACGCATATATTGCCACCTGTGGGGCCGCCTTCTGCCCCGGCCATCAGAAATACGTCCGCGCTGCTCGCAAGTGGAACACCCGTTGTTGATGCGCCAGGATTGGCTGAAAAGATATCGACTTCAGGCGTCACAAATTCCATGGTGATATGAGTCAAGCCTTTGCCGTAAATGGCGACATCGTAAAGTTTTTCACGGAAGGCCCGGCCATTGCCGTCTCGCGCCACAGCACGGACAATTCCAGAGCGCAAAAAGTTTGGATCCGTATAGTTGATTGGCGTATTTTGGCGTGCTGCATCAAACGACAATCGATAACGCGTATTGGTTAAGAGACCTTTGAAGCCGCTTTTTAAAATGTAATTGGCTGGGTCGCCAGCCGCCCCTTTTTTTTCGGACATACAAACCATTTTTGTACTGTATGAATCGATGGACAGATAGTCTATGGTTGCGCCCCCATTGGACCACCCGGTGAGCCCGTTTGAGAAATCTCCATTAGTGATAAATCCACCGTCGAAAGCGCTAGCTGTTCCGTAACTTAGTGCCAACAAAGTTCCGCATATCGGTAATAGCGTAAATCTTAAAAGTGTGTTTTTCATTTTTGTTCTTTGTTTAAATCCTCGCGCTGTATTGCGCACGAGCTATGAGAGTCATCGACACGCTCAATCGCGTCTCGACGTCCTTTATCGTAGTGGTCGACATGATCTGTCGATCTCCGTTTTACTTCATCCGTCCCATTAAATTTTCTCCTCTAGATTGGTTTTATTTAGGTTCATCAAACCTCGCCGCTGGCAAATCGCTATTTAATAGCCTGAGTAAATTGCAACTTTTCCTAAGCTATTGAACTTATTGATTTGCCTTATTGGCAATTAATTGATGAATCTTTAGTATCGCAATGCATCCGAAAAGTGTCCTTTACACCACATAAAATCGGCATAAATTTTAAATAAATGGCGTGTGGCAGCTATGTTCGCGCTACGTTGGAGGCGCAATGGTTGGTGGCACATATCGGCTGGCTGACACATCGGATCTGGGACGATATCGTGGCAGGGAGTTCGCTGGTCAAAGCGGCGCGTAGCGATTTAAAATTTGCCCCGTCCGTTGGATTGCGCTGATTGCTTTATTTTGATTTAAGGGCAATGTGATTCACGTGATTGCTGCCTAAAAAATCTGCTTTAAAAAGCGAGTGGCGATGCATGGCTTTTGTAGTGCTGTGCTTTTACCAGTTGGCCACTACTGTTAAAGCAAATGCAAGTTTTTTCACAAAATATACTGGTGGGTGTATTTTATTTGTGCCAACAAAGGCGTGCGGGAGAGGGTGTGTTTTTCCTTATACCCCGTCAATAATGGGGGCAAAGAGCGGAGGTAAATGAAATTGTGGCTACTAATACGGGGCCATCGGAATTTCGTACAGTAAATTCTTTATCGCAGCCGCCCCAGTTCGGGTAGCATCGCGAGACGGTATCAAAAACACATTCATTGCCAGACCGCAGTCCTTATTTTTTCCTATTTACGCCAGGCAATCAGGTAAAAAATCATGAATAATCCTGCTCCGAATTTTGCTCAGGTTGATGCGCTTGGCTCGACTGCTCTCGCTGGCGCAAACAAATCGTTGTGGCTCCGCCTGTTGGCGGGTTTGCTGGCGCTGACCGCTGCCCCAGCATTTGGCGCCACGATTGCCACCGATGAGCTGGCCGAAATGAGCCTGGAAGATTTAGCCAATATCCGTGTCATGTCGGTATCGAAACGGCCGGAATCGCTGGCCGACGCGCCGGCCTCGATTGTGGTCATTACCGGCGATGAAATCCGGCGCGCCGGTGCCACTACCTTGCCAGAAGCCTTGCGGCTGGCACCTAATTTACAAGTGGCACGGGTCGATGCGCGCAATTACGCGATCACTGCGCGCGGTTTCAACAGTCCGTTTGAAAATAAATTGCTGGTGTTGATCGATGGCCGCACTGTGTATTCGCCGCTGTTTTCCGGCGTGTACTGGGATGCGCAAGATGTGGTGCTGGAAGACGTCGATCACATCGAAGTCATCAGCGGTGCCGGGGCAACGTTGTGGGGCGCCAATGCGGTGAATGGCGTGATTAATATCATCAGTAAATCGTCGGCCAATACCCAAGGTGCGCTGGCAGTGGTGGCCGGCAGCGCGAATGAAAAGAATGCCGTGCTGCGCTACGGTGGCACCCTCGGCAATGGCGCTACCTATCGGCTGTATGGCAAATATGCCGACAACGACGACACGCTCAATGCCAAAAACTTTAATACTAAAACCGGCTGGCGCCGTGCCCAAGTCGGTTTTCGTAGCGACTGGAGCGGTGTGGATCAAAAGCTGACGCTGCAAGGCGATACCTATAGTGGTGCCTTGCACCAGTTCGGCACCCCCAATATCACGATCGCCGGCGCCAATCTGCTGGGTCGCGGCGATACCAAATTGGCGGACGGTTCAGACCTTAGCTTGCAGGCGTATTGGGATTACACCCAGCGCAAGCAGCCGGGTGCTTTTATCGAACATTTGCATACCGTCGACCTGCAATTGCAGCACGCCACCAAACTGGCCAAAATCCACGATATCGTCTGGGGCGCCGGCTATCGGCTGGCGATCGACAAGGTAGAAAATGCCAATGCATTCGCCTTCTTGCCCGGTCACTTGAATATGCATTGGGGCAACGTCTTTGTACAAGATGAAATCAGCCTCAGCGACAGGTTGCGCCTGACCGCCGGCCTCAAGCTGGAAGACAATAATTACACCGGCATCGAATGGCTGCCGACCTTGCGCCTGTCGTGGAAAGCCAGCCCCAGCGCCTTGGTCTGGAGCAGCCTGTCGCGTTCCGCGCGCACGCCCTCACGCATCGACCGCGATCTGTACGCGCCGACCAATCCGAAAGTGGTCGATGGCGTCAGCCAATATGCCATAGCCGGCGGCCCCGATTTCACATCGGAAGTGGGCAATACGCTGGAGCTGGGTTACCGCGCGCAACCGACTGCCACCGTGTCCTATTCCATCACCGGCTTTTATGACCGCTACGATAAATTGCGCACGCTTGAACCCAATCCCAATGGCAGCGGCAGCGTGTTCCGCAACGGCGCCGAAGGCAATTCGCGCGGGCTGGAATTGCGCGGCAGCTGGCAAGCCTTACCGGCCTGGAGGCTGACGGCTGGCTTCGTGACGCAATGCATCGGCACTACCTTAAAAGCGTGGAGCGTCGACCAGACCGGCGCCACCGGTCTGGCTACCAGCGACCCGGATAATTATTGGACCCTGCGCTCATCCTACGATATCGCACCGGGACAGGAACTTGACCTTACCTTGCGCCATAGCGGCCGGCTCGATAAACCTTTGGTGCCGTCTTACACCGCTCTCGACCTGCGCTATGGCTGGAAAATCCGGCGCGATCTTGAGCTGTCGCTAGTGGGCCAAAACTTGCTTGCTGGTTCGCATGCCGAATACGGCGCCGAACCGGGGCGTAGCGTGTTTGACCGCAGCTTGTTCGTCAAGCTGGTGTGGCGTCAATAGGCGTTTAGGTCGATTTTCAATATGACTGTGATTGCATTCCCTTATTGGTTGGAGCTTCAACGCCGTCTTGGTGGAGTTGCGTCGCGCTCCTTGGCGCGACAATTGCTGTCGTGGACGATGGCGCTGCTGTTGGCTAGCGCCTGTGCCAGCGCTGCCGCCGAAGTCGCTAGTGCCAGTGCGACCGCCGCCAGCGAAGACCGGCTGGAAGCGGCTTTTTTATATAAATTTCTCAATTATGTGGAATGGCCGGCAAGCGCGTTTGCCAAAGCCGATGCGCCCTATGTGATCGGCATTGTCGATGCTGATGACGTGGCCGATGAATTACATAAAATCGCCAACGGGCGCAACGTCAATAACCGTCCCGTGCTGGTCAAAAAATTAGCCAAGACCGATACGCCCGAAGGCGTCCACGTCTTGTTCATTGCGCGCGAAGCCCATCTGCGCCAGCCGCAATTATTCAAACAAGCCAGGCAAGAGCCGATTCTTGTCGTGACCGAAACCGATGACGCATTAAAACAAGGCAGCATGATCAATTTTAAGATCGTCGATGAACGCCTGCGCTTTGATGTCGCGCTGGAACCTGTCGAAAAGTCCGGGCTCAAACTCAGTTCCCGATTATTGACTGTGGCCTCGTCCACCATCAAGGCGCCACCGCCATGATGCGTCCGCTTCGCCATTCGATTTCGCGCAAGTTCATGCTTGCGGTGTTGGGTACGACTTGCATCGCTTTATTGGTATTTGCCAGCGCGATGACGGTACTCGATGTACGCACCTTCAAAACCACCTGGGTCGGCGCCGTGACCGTGCAAGCCAATACTTTGGCGCAAGTGAATTTGCCGGCGCTGGAATTTAACGACCGCAAGGCAGCGGCAGAAAATCTGAAACAGTTGCAATCGAGTATCAACATAGTGGCCGCGGCTATTTACGCGGCCGATGGCAGCTTGTTTGCCAGCTTCGCCAAAGAAGGCGCCGAGCCGATGGCGCTGCCAGCGCGACCGCAAGCCAATGGTTTTAGCATCGACGGCGGCGAGATTAAGATGTTCCGCCAAGTGAGCCGCAATGGCGAACAATTCGGCACCGTATTTGTCGCTGCACGCTATCCGCTGGCAGAGCGGGTGCAACGCTATATTTTTATCTTGGCCGCAGTGCTGGGCGGCAGTTTGATCGTGGCTGCGCTGGTGTCTTTTTGGGTCCAGGCTGGCGTCACCCAACCCGTGCTAGCCCTGACACAAGCGGTCAATCAAGTGGTACGGCAGCGCGATTTTTCGCAAAAGGTACGGAAATCGACCGATGACGAAGTCGGTATTTTGGTCGATGCTTTTAACATCATGCTGACCGAAGTCGGCGAGCGCACCCAAGCGCTGGTACTGGCCAATAGCGCCCTGCAACACGAGGTGCAAGAACGGCTGGCGACCGAAGAAGCCCTGCAACAACTCAACAACACACTGGAAGAACGGGTCGCCAAACGCACCCAGGAACTGAGCGGCGCACACGAGCAATTGCGCCAGTCGCAAAAGATGGAAGCCATCGGTCAATTGACCGGCGGCGTGGCGCACGACTTCAACAAT
>JAZKIX010000015.1:0-317 GCA_040384645.1 Pseudomonadota bacterium
GGCGGCGTGACGCACTGCCCTGGCGTGGCCGAACACGCCACCGCCGTCTTGCCCAGGCCAGCAGCAAACGCATCGGTCAGGATAGCGCCGGTCACGCTGTCCGGACCGGCATTACTGACGGTAATGGTGTAGACAGTGCTGGCGCCGCTGTCGACGCTGGCGACGCCATCGGTTTTGGTGATCGACAAGTCCGCTTGTGAATCGATGGTATTGGTGTCGGTAGCGCTGTTATTGGCTGGCGCGGGGTCGGTGACACCAGCCGGCACCGTAACGGTCGCGGTATTGGCAATGATGCCGGTGGCACCGCCCGAAACGGT
>JAZKIX010000015.1:327-1392 GCA_040384645.1 Pseudomonadota bacterium
TAATGACCGCACCGGCTTTCATCGTTACCGTCGTACTGATATCGCCAGATCCACTCGGCATTCCACAAGCCGTCGTGACTACACCGCCAGAACCGGCCGTCATCACGGCGCAAGTCCAGTTGCCCAATGTCAAACCCGAGGGAGCGGTATCGCTGACGGCAGCAGCCGTGACTTCGCTTGGGCCGTTATTGGTGACCGTGATGGTGTAAGTGCTGCCGCTACCGGCATTGACATTACTAACGCCGTCAGTTTTGGTGATCGATAAATCCGCTACCGGATTGACTGTATCGACATCGCTGGCGCTATTGTTGCCCGGCGTCGGATCGGTGGTGCCAGCTGGCACTGTCACGGTAGCGGTGTTGGTCACGCTGCCGCTGGTGGCCGACACGGTGGCGGTGACGCTGATCTGATAGGTATCACCGCTGGCTAACGCCGGCAAGGCAAAGCTGCCGCCTTCCAGCTGACCCACGCTCGGCGGCGTAACGCACTGTCCCGGCGTGGCCGAACAACCCACCGCCGTCTTGCCCAGGCCGGCAGCAAACGCATCGTTCAAAATAGCGCCGCTGACGCTGGACGGACCGTTGTTGCTCACGGTGATCGTATAAACCGTGCTAGCACCGGCATCGACATTGGTCACGCTGTCGGTCTTGGTAATCGAGAAATCGGCTTGCGAATCGATCGTATTGCTATCGGTGGCGCTGTTGTTGCCTGGCGTCGGATCGGATGTACCCACTGGCGCTGTCACGACAGCCGTATTGATAATGGTTCCTGAGGCACTGCCTGATACTGTGGCTGGCACGGTGTAGGTCACGACCGCGCCGGCTTTCATCGTCACCGTGGTATTGATGTCGCCCGAACCGCTAGGCGCTCCACAGGCTGTGGTGACTGTGCCACCGGCACCGGCCGTCATCACGGCGCAGGTCCAATTGCCTATGGTCAAACCTGATGGAGCGGTATCGGTTACGGTGGCATCGGTGACATCATCCGGCCCATTATTGGTTATAGCGATGGTGTAGGTACTAGCGGCGCCGGCATTGATATTACTTACGCCGTCAGTCTTTGTAA
>JAZKIX010000015.1:1402-2215 GCA_040384645.1 Pseudomonadota bacterium
AATCGCTAAATCCGCTGAAACAGCGCCGGCGGTGTATTGAGCGGTCGATGGGTCGGTATCAAATACCGATCCATTGGTGCCATGCCCGGTTGCCGTGTTGGTGGTGGTGCCCGCTGTGGACGAGGCAGTAATCGGGCCGACGATACAGGTCGTGGCGGAGCCGATTGCCAACGGGTCGCTAAATACACACCCTGCCGCTGCGGCGCTCACCAGTGGATCGGGGTCGGTGACATTGACGTTATTCAATGTCTGCGCGCCCGTATTCACCAAGATGAATTTGTAATAGACATTGGCGCCCAAGCCGACGTTGACCGCTGATGACCAGGGGCCAGAAGCTGAGGCGCTGATTTGCTTAAGGAGGCTAAACCCGGGCGCCGCGCCAATGTAATTGGCACTGGAAACCGTGGAATCGTATGGCGTACCAGTATAGGTTCCGTGCGCAGTTGCGGTATTGGGGTTGTCGCCGGCCAGTGCAGTCAGCGGGCCGACCACACAAGTAGCGGTCGGATCTTGTATTTGCGAAGCGACTGGAAGCGGCGCTGGCCATGTGCAACCGGCTGCACTGACCAAGGCATCGCTGACACTAACCGGGTCCAGTGCAACATCGCCGGCATTTTCAATCGTGAACTGATAATAAAGCGGCGTTCCTGGCGCAGCGCTCAAGAACTTAAACCACGGGCCGCTGGCACTGGTCGATATTTGCTTCAGCAAATTAATCGCTGGATTCGGTGCGGTGACTACCAGAGTGTCGGTGGCACTATTGCCAATGCCTGCCGTGGTGGCCGATACGGTGCCACTGGTATTGACATACGA
>JAZKIX010000015.1:2225-15342 GCA_040384645.1 Pseudomonadota bacterium
GGCGGTAACGGTCACACTGACAATGCAACTGGCGCCACCAGCAGCCGATCCACCACTCAGGCTGATGCCGGAGCCGCCAGCCACTGCGGTCACCGTACCACCGCAAGTATTCGCGACAGCTGGGGTTAAGGGATTGACGTTCGTCATGCCAGCCGGGTAGGTATCGGAAAACGCCAGTCCCGAAAGCGTCTCGTTCGCATTCGGATTGCTGACGGTAAAGGTCAGCAAAGAGCCGGTCCCCTGTAAAACGGGATTCGTGCCAAAAAGTTTGGTCATACTTGGTGGCAACACTGCCGTCAATGACGCCGTTGCAGAACCGCTGGCACCAGAGTTGGTACCGGTTTCTGTTGTCGAAATAAAGCCGCTGACGTTGGTATGCGGCCCCGCCGTGGTGGCTTTAACGCTGACACTGGCGGTACAAGATCCGCCGGCTGGGATATTTGCCCCGACAGTTTGCCCAAACGCCAGCGATGTCGCGCCTGCGGCCGGCGCCCAGGTGGGCGATCCGGTGCATGTGGTGCTGGCAGATGGCGTTGCAGCCACTTCCAGGCCGGCTGGCAAGCTGTCAGTGAATTTAGCGCCGGTCAATTGGACGGCATTTGGATTACTCAAGGTGAATGACAGGGTTGAAACACCGTCTACCGCAATCGGGCTGAGCGAAAATGCTTTGCTCAAAGTGGGTTGGCTGGGCGTGTTACAGCCGGTAAACAAGACGTTATCGATATTAATATCCGAACCGCTGTTGGTATTGCCTGAGTTAAAGGCATAGATGCGGAAATATGTCGCCCCTGAAGGATTCAGTCCACTGGTAAAAGCAATGCTATTGCTAGCGCCGAACGCGTTCCATACAGTTTGCGTTGCCATTGCCGCAGCATTGAAAAATACTTGCGTGCCGCTCTCCGGCCGTGCGTTCGAGGTGCCGTAGTAAACCGCCAAGCCTTTCGGACCATTTGGGGTTTTGAAGAGCGCGTCAAAACTGAGATAAACCGCTGTGTAGCCTGTCGTATCGAGTGCAAACTCAAAATATTCATCGTTTGCCGTTACCAGGCTTGCACCAGTCGTGACGCTGCCGTTAGATCCCCACGATCCGGTGCCGGCAGGGGCAATTGTGTTATCGGCCGTACTATAAACCGCATTCATCCCGATGCCTGGTGCAGCTGCGGCCGTTACGTTTGACGTGGTCGCGACGGGCGCAGACGTGCTCATGCCGGTGGGGAAGTTCCAACGTGCCAGCGTGTTACCGCACACACCGGTACCCGTCGTCGCCGTGGTCAGTGCAAGATTAGCCGTCGCGCTATGTCCGGTATCGATGGCGCCGACAAAAAGATTATTAGAGGTATTGACATAGGTACCAGTGGTGGGCGCCGCCGGCACACTAACGCCCACGGTAATGACACAACTACTGTTGGCGGCGACCGTTCCATTCGAGAACGACACTGTGTTGGCACCTGCAACCGGTGCAAAAGTGGGTGTGCCGCAGCCAGAGGTAGAAAAATTGGCCGGTGTCGCGACCACCATCTGCCCGCCCGACAACAGCGGCAATGCATCAGTAAAGTTAGCGCCGCTGATAGGCGACGAAGTCGGATTGGCGATGGTAAAACTGAGGGTTGAGGTACCGCCGGCCACTGTAGCAGCAGGCGAAAAGCCCTTGGCAATCGTCAGCGCGGTCGGATCTAGAATCGTGGCAATCCGAGCACCCGTTGTATTGTCCGAATTGTAGTGAAAACTACTGCCTGAAAAATCGTACAGCAGGGTATTTAAGGGCTGCGAACTGCCGCCACCGCCTAAAATTTTGATCGTATAAGTCGTAACCACATTGCTGCCACCCGTCTTGCCCGCGGTACCGACACAAGCCCGATAGTTCGGATTGCTTGGGTCGTTTTCCCATCGGCAGGCATCGGCATATAGCTTGTCGTTGGGCGAGGAGACATACACCGAGGTATTGGCGGAATAAGTCGTATTGACAGACAGGATCTGAAAAATCGTGTTGGGGAAATTAATAAAGGCTTCGAACTGCTCATAACCCTGGGTCGCGGTGCCGCCATTGAGTTCGATTGAATACGTATTGCCCACCACCAGGTTCATTGATCCGCCGGGTGCAATCGATACACCGTCCAGCTTGACACCAGACACGGTATTGCGATTTTGCGAAATCAAATGCTCCACAAACAACTCGCGCGATGCCGGTGTTGAAACTGTGTCGGACACATCGGTCGCCGCGATATGGTATCGACGCGCCGTGTTATAGGCCGCGGCAATCGGCGTTACTTCCACTTCGAAATAAGCATCCGAGCAAGCGCCCATGCCCAGCGACGCAATATTGATCGTATTGAGCGTACCGGATCGCAAATTGATATTCGCGTTAGCCGAATCCCACACATAAGCTACCGCGATATTGCTGGTTGCCACATTGCTGCAAACCCGCGCCCCGACCGGAAAATACCTTGGCCCCGTCGCCGGACTATTGCTATCGAGCCCGACGATATTCCAAGTCAGCGGCGTGATCGTCAATGTGGCTTGCGCAAGTAAGGGCAACGCCATGCCCATCATCAGGCTGGCGAGGAAAATAAGGCGTTTGAAGTTCATGCGAGGTCCTTGGCTGCGGGTGGTCCAGCGGATAAAACAATCAATTCGGGTAAAACAGACGTCTTCGACAAGCAATTGTCCCGGTGGCGGGATGCAACAGAAGAACTAATCGGAAGAAGTGACGGGATGGAAATCGGTAGGATGAGGGGCAAGGATCGCAAACGCCGGCAAACTGGACGAAGCACAGATGCGTGCAACTGAAACGATATCGCTCACAATGAAACTCTGTTCTAGACTTTTCACTGAACACCCCCGATTTAGAATTATTTATTCAACCAAGCGGAAACCATGTGACAGGAAAGCAAATTCGTTGCCGAATGAATGTCATTCAGCAAGCACGGCAGCAGCAACCCCAGAACGACAAACAAACGTGAATTGCTTAAAAAGCGTGAGCTTATTGTTACACAATATTGCAGAAAAATAACTCTTTTAATGCATGCCAATTCAGTGCGTATCGCCTTTGCTACATGCTGTGCAGGGGGTTGAGTCAGGAATCAGCGACTTCTTGAAAGAATTTTGTTGATGAACAGATAGTCCATCAAGGACGGCGCCACTTAGACGCCTACCGGACGACTATCCGGCGGGACAAATTAGGGCTGTATAGACTAAATTATACTGGCGGCAGTATTAAAACAGAGGCAATAAAATCCTGCGGATAAGGCATTGTTTGACACCATACCCCCCCCTTTTTCAACCAAAATAAGCATGTCATGCCAGCCAAATCAGCCGAGGCCGCAGCTTGTTCGAACCTGCATCACGCCCTGAAAATTGTTAGCAAAGCCACCGAATCTTCCAGTGCCAGCAGCGCATGCAGTTCACCACCGGCCAGATAAATCATTTGGCCGGAACGCAGATCGTGACTGTTGCCGGTGGTGCTGAACTGGATGCAACCAGATAGGCATTGGAAGGTAATTTCGCCCGCCACCTTATGCAGCGGCATGGCCTTGTCGGCGGGTAGCGTGAGCCGTATTACTTCCAGCGTGGGACTATTAACCAGTGCAATCGAAGAAAAATGGGATGCATCGCCCGATGACAAATCGATGAGCTGGCCGGATGTGGCGTGCGGTAAAGACATGGCGTTTCCCTTCACAAACAGGTTGATGCTAAGGGCAAGCGTCAAAATCAACGCACCTCTTCAATGATCTTGAGCGCGTCGTCAAAGTTCCAGACGCGCCGGATTTCGATCACATCGAACTTGCGCGCCAGCGATGGCGGAAAGATGCTGTAGCGCGCGTTTAGACGCAGGATGCGGCGCACTGCGTCGTCCAATTCCGGACGACCGCTGGAACGGTTGAAAACGATGTCCTCTATGCTGCCGTCGCTACGGATGGCTACCGTGACAATCGGGTCGCCTCGCGCCAGTTCAGTAGCGGATTGGACGTAATTGAGGCGGCCATTGCGCTCGATTTTTTGGCGCCAGCCTTCGATATAGCTGTTCAAGCCGATATCGTGTTCTTTACTGCTGTAAGTCCAACGCCGCGCGGCCTTGTCGGCATGTTCCGCAGCCGCAGCAAACAAAGGCGTTTCAAACCGCAACAGGCCGCCCTTGCGCGCCTGTTCCAGCGCCTTGGATGCCAGGCTGCCGCCGGGACTGGCGGCTAACGCGTCAGACTTATCGGCGCCACGGTTGCCGTTACCTGCATCGCCTGCATTGGGGCTGGAAGTTGCGCTGGCACCCGCACCCGACTCGCTAGCAACAGCGCTGCGGTCCTGCAACCGTTGCTGTGCCGCCAAAGCATCGGCTGCGCGGCGCGTAGCGCTGTCTTGTTCTTGTCGCAGTTGCTGTGCTTGTTGTGTTTGTTCTAATAATTGCGCTTTTTGTTTGGCGGCTAATTCATCGATCTGTTTTTGACGGGCTTGGGTCAACAATAGCTGTTGCGCGGCCTCTTGCTCTGCCTGCTTTTTTGCGGCAAGTTCCAAGGTTCGGCGTTGGTCTTCCTTGCGTTGCTCTACCTTTTGCTCCTCCAATTTTTGTGCGTCCAATTGTGCGATTTCAAGCATTTTCGCGGCTGCGATTTTCGCTTCATCATTCTTTTGCGCTGCCAACAAACCGGCACGTCGCGCGATTGTGTCCTGTTCCAGCTTTTGCGCTGCGAATGCTTGTTTTTGTAAAGCCAACGCTGCTTGTTGCTCGATTTTCTCGGTCTGAATGCGTTGCTGTTGGGCTAGCTGTTGTTGCTCCTGCTGCTCTTTTAACTCACGTTTTAACTTGGCATCTTCTATTTTTTTCATTGCCTGGATTTGCGCAAGTCGAGCAACTTCATTGACCGCTTGTCGCGCGGCGGCCTGCTCTACCTGTTCCTCCGCTTTCTTCGCTTCCTTGGCTTCGACCGCAAGATCTTCGATTGGCGCAATTGGGGCGGCCTCCGCGTCTTGCAGTTGCGCCGCTTCCACTGGTGGGATGGCGGACTCGTCTTCGATGGCGTGCGTCGGTGCGGGCAAGACAAAATCGTCTTGCTTTGGAATTGTTTTAGCGATGACTTCAGGCATCGATATTTCATCAACGCGTTGCGGCGGATTGGCTGCTTTTGGCCGGGGCGCGCGCTGCTGTGGCTTCGGCACAATCAGCTCTTTTATGGATGTTGCTGAAGGCGGCGCTGCGGCTTTTGGCATTGGCAGCAAAGTCATGCCAGCATGTTCTTTGGGTGCCGCGTTCAAAGCCGGTGCGTCCACCGGGAGCGATGTCACGGGTGCAACGGATGGGACAACTAATGTTGAAGTGGCAAGCGGTTGGATGAATGCCTCAGTTACCGTATCGGGCGCCACGCCTACCGGTGCCAATTGAAGCGCAACGGTCAAAGGCTCAGTCCGGCGTTCCATTCCAGGCAAACCCAATCCCGGCGCACCGAATTGCAAGGACAAAATTGTGCCATGGAATGCGAACGCAAAAAATAGCCCGACCATCAGCCTGGCGCGAGTACGGGCGCGGCCAGACCACAGGCGGGGGTTTATTGCAAAACGCATAGGCACATCCAATGGGTTTTTATACAGAAATGAAACACTGAGCGACGCGATCTTATCCGAATTTGGGCAAAACTTTGGGTTGGCTTCAGGTATAAAAACAAATAAAAAAAGCCTCCAGACATCGGAGGCTTTTTCAAATTACAAAAGACAAATTTATTTCTTACGCATCGGTGGCAAATCGGTACAGACGCCTTCAAATACTTCCGCCGCCATCCCGATCGATTCGCCCAAGGTTGGATGTGGGTGAATCGTCTTGCCGATATCGACTGCATCGGCGCCCATTTCGATTGCGAGTGCGATTTCACCGATCATGTCGCCGGCATGGGTGCCGACGATGCCGCCGCCAACGATGCGATGGGTTTCAGCATCGAACAGCAGTTTGGTGAAGCCTTCATCGCGACCATTGGCCACGGCACGGCCGCTGGCGGCCCATGGGAAATGGCCTTTCTCCAGCTTAATACCCTTGGCTTTGGCTTCGTCTTCGGTGATACCGACCCATGCCACTTCGGGATCGGTGTAGGCCACCGATGGAATGACCTTGGCGTCAAAATACGTTTTGTGACCGGCAGCCGCTTCGGCAGCAACGTGTGCTTCATGGACTGCTTTGTGCGCCAGCATCGGTTGCCCGACCAAATCACCAATCGCGAAAATGTGCGGGACGTTGGTGCGCATCTGGCCATCGACCGGGATGAAGCCGCGATCTGTGACGATGACGCCAGCTTTGTCGGCGGCGACCTTCTTGCCGTTCGGGCTGCGACCGACTGCCACCAGCACCATATCGTAGAGCTGCGGCTCTGGCGCTGTCAGCGCAGGATCGGCGCTTTCGAACGTGACTTTGATCCCTTCGGGCAAGGCTTCGACCGCAACGGTCTTGGTCTTGAGCATGATCTTGTCGAAGCGTTTTTCATTGAACTTTTGCCAGACTTTGACCATGTCGCGGTCAGCGCCTTGCATCAAGCCATCGAGCATTTCAACGACATCAATCCGTGCCCCCAAGGTCGAATAAACGGTCGCCATTTCCAGTCCGATAATGCCGCCGCCGATGACCAACATGCGTTTTGGCACGGAACGCAATTCCAGCGCGCCGGTTGAATCGACGATGCGTGGATCTTGCGGAACAAATGGCAAATTAACCACCGCCGAACCGGCTGCGATGATGGCTTGCTTGAACTGGACGGTCTTCTTGCTGCCGTCGGCTGCGGTCACTTCCATGTGGTTCGGGCCGACGAACTGGCCGACTCCTTGTACCACATTGACCTTGCGCGCCTTGGCCATGCCAGCCAGGCCACCTGTCATTTTGGTGATGACTTTTTCCTTGTAGCCGCGCAGCTTGTCGATATCGATTTCCGGCTTGGCGAAGGTCACGCCGTGCGCTGCCATTGCAGCGGTTTCATCGATCACGGCAGCGACGTGCAACAAGGCTTTGGATGGAATGCAACCGACGTTCAGGCAAACGCCGCCCAATGCAGCATAACGCTCGACCAAGACCGTAGCCATGCCAAGATCGGCGGATCGGAAAGCAGCCGAATAACCGCCGGGACCAGCCCCTAGAACCAGCATGTCGCATTCGACATCGACTTTGCCGGCATAGGACGAGGCTGCTGGCGCCGGTGTTACGGGGGCTGTTGCTGCCACTGGAGCAGCGGCAGGCGCGGGTGCTGGTGCGGCTGGTGCAGTCGCAGCCGGTGCTGTAGCCGGAGGCGCACTTGCGCCAGCGGCCGCTTCCAGAATCAGCAGTAAGGAGCCTTCGGCAACTTTATCGCCAACCTTGACTTTTAATTCCTTGACGACACCGCCGTGGCTGGATGGAATTTCCATGCTGGCTTTGTCGGATTCGACGGTGATCAGCGATTGATCAGCCTTGATGGTATCGCCCACTTTGACCATCAGTTCGATGATTTCGACTTCTTTGAAATCGCCAATATCCGGTACTTTGACTTCGATCGTACTCATGTATTTGTATCTCCATTCGCTCCCCTTGCCCCGCTAGACAGCGTGGCAAGGATGGGTTTTGGCAATCGGCGAACCAACACCGGTAAGGCTGCTACCGATGTTGGTTCACGCTGGCCGCGATTTATCACAACAAGATTTTGCGCATATCACTCAATGCACCGGCCAGATACACGCTGAAACGCGCACCCATCGCACCGTCAATGACACGGTGGTCATAGGACAATGACATCGGCATCATCAGGCGTGGCTGGAATTGCTTGCCGTCCCAGACTGGTTTGATTTCGGACTTGGACAGACCGAGAATTGCCAGCTCAGGCGCATTGATAATCGGCGTGAATGCGGTACCGCCAATGCCGCCAAGCGAAGATATGGTGAAGCAAGCACCTTGCATATCGGCTGGCTTGAGTTTGCCGTCGCGTGCTTGCGCTGACAGTTCGCCCATTTCTTGTGCAATTTGCACGATACCTTTTTTGTCGGCATCTTTGATCACCGGCACAACCAGGCCATTCGGCGTATCGGCGGCAAAACCGATGTTGTAGTACTGCTTCAGGATCAGGTTTTCACCCTTGGCATCGAGCGAGGCATTGAAAGCCGGGAATTTTTTCAGGGCAGCAACCGATGCCTTGATCACGAAGGCCAGCATGGTCAATTTGACGCCGGATTTCGCCATCGCGGCGTTGGAATCCTTGCGGAATTCTTCCAGATCGGTGACATCGGCTTCGTCGAATTGGGTTACGTGCGGGATCATGACCCAGTTGCGATGCAGGTTCGGGCCGCTGATCTTTTTGATGCGCGACAGTGGCAATAATTCGGTAGTGCCGAATTTGCTGAAGTCGAGCGATGGCCACGGCAACAAATCGAGGCCAACACCGCTGCCCTTGGATGTTGGCGCCGCACTGGCAGTGCCGATGGCGCCGGACATGACACCCTTGACGAAATTTTGCACGTCTTCTTGCGTGATGCGTCCCTTGGCGCTGGAGCCATTGACACGGGTCAGATCGACGCCGAGTTCGCGGGCAAACTTGCGGATCGAAGGCGATGCGTGCGATTTGCCATTGGCTGCTTCCGGCGCGACGGCGGGTGCAGCTACAGGTTTAGCTTCTGCCACTGGTGCCGCTGCGGGCGCTGGTGTGGCGACACTTGCGCTGGCTGCTACGGGCGCTGCCGATGCTGCTGTGGCTGTCGCTGGAGCGGCAGCCGGCGCACCGGCTGCCGCAGATTCTTCCAAAATCAGCAGCAAAGCGCCTTCGGCCACCTTGTCACCAACTTTAACTTTTAATTCTTTGACGACACCGCCGTGGCTGGATGGAATCTCCATGCTGGCTTTGTCGGACTCGACGGTGATCAGCGATTGATCAGCCTTGATGGTATCGCCTACCTTGACCATCAATTCGATCACTTCGACTTCTTTGAAATCACCGATATCCGGGACTTTGACTTCTATAGTGCTCATAGTATTGGCTCCATTCGTTCCACGCGCATCAGGCTGATTTTTTTAAAATTGTCAGCTGGATGCGCGGGAACCGATTCATAAATAACCGCGAAATGATGTCTAAATTATTGGGTCACCGGATTTGGTTTGTTCGGATTGATGCCGTACTTGGTGATTGCCTGCGACACGACGGACGCTGAAATGACGCCATCGTCAGCCAATGCCTTCAATGCTGCCACGGTCACGTAGTGACGGTCGACTTCAAAAAATTCGCGCAATTTGACGCGGGAATCGGAACGGCCAAAACCATCGGTACCCAAGACCTTGTAGCTGCGGCCCTTAGGAATGAAAGCACGGATTTGTTCGGCAAATGCACGCATGTAATCGGTCGATGCAATGATCGGGCCGGTGGTTTTTTGCAGCAATTGCGTTACGTAAGGCAAACGCGGCGCATCGGCTGGATGAACCATATTCCAGCGGTCTGCATCTTGTCCCTCGCGTGCCACCAAAGTGAGCGACGGCGCCGACCAGATATCGGCCGCAATGCCCCAGTCGTTTTGCAACAGCTCGGCAGCAGCAATCGATTCACGCAAGATGGTGCCTGAACCGATCAATTGGACGCGATGTTTGGCGCTCTTGTCGCCTTCCTGGAACAGATACATGCCTTTCAGGATGCCTTCTTCCTGGCCTGGTTTCAAACCTGGCTGGCTGTAGTTCTCGTTCATGATGGTGATGTAATAGAACACATCTTCCTGATTTTCGATCATGCGTTTCAGGCCATCGTGCAAGATTACGGCGACTTCGTGCGCGAAAGTTGGATCGTAAGGGATGCAATTCGGAATCGTCGCAGCCATGATGTGGCTATGGCCGTCTTCATGTTGCAAACCTTCACCGTTCAGGGTGGTACGGCCGGCTGTACCCGCCATCAGGAAGCCGCGTGCGCGCATATCGCCCGCTGCCCAGGCCAAGTCACCGATACGTTGCAAACCGAACATCGAATAGAAGGTGTAGAACGGCACCATGATGCGATTATTGGTCGAGTAGGAAGTCGCTGCCGCAATCCAAGAGCTCATCGCGCCCGCTTCGTTAATCCCTTCTTGCAGGATTTGACCGGCTTTATCTTCACGGTAGTAGCTGACTTGATCTTTATCAACTGGTTCGTACAACTGGCCTTGTTGATTGAAAATACCGATCTGGCGGAACAGACCTTCCATCCCGAAAGTACGCGATTCATCTACCAGAATCGGTACCAGACGTGGGCCTAAAGTAGCATCGCGCAACAAGGTGCTGATGACGCGGACATAGGCCTGTGTGGTCGAAATTTCACGGCCCGGCGCAGTTGCATCCAGTACGCTTTGGAAAGTCGATAGCGCTGGCACCGGTAATGACTCTTCAGCTTGCATGCGACGTTGCGGCAGATAACCACCTAAGGCCTTGCGGCGCTCGTGCAGATAAATCATTTCCGGGGAATCCTCGGCTGGCTTGAAGAATGGAATCTCAGGTAACTTATCGTCAGGGATTGGAATCCCGAAGCGATCGCGCATTTCGCGCACAGCTTCGTCGTCAAGCTTCTTGGTTTGATGCGCGGTATTGCGCGCTTCGCCCGATTTGCCCATGCCGAAGCCCTTGACAGTCTTGACCAGCAACACAGTGGGCTGGCCTTTGTGTTCTTGCGCAATCTTGAATGCAGCGTAAATTTTGTGTGGATCGTGACCGCCACGGGTCAGGCGCCAGATATCGTCGTCGGTCATATTGGCGACCATTTCGAGCAATTTCGGATGCTTACCAAAGAAGTTTTTGCGCACGAAAGCGCCATCTTTGGCTTTGTAATTTTGGTATTCGCCATCCAGCGTTTCCATCATCACGCGCTGCAAGATACCGTCTTTGTCTTGTGCCAGCAAAGCGTCCCAGCCCGGGCCCCAGATAACTTTGACCACGTTCCAGCCAGCGCCACGGAAATCGGATTCCAATTCTTGAATAATCTTGCCGTTGCCGCGCACCGGACCGTCAAGGCGCTGCAAATTGCAGTTAACTACCATCACCAGATTGTCGAGCGTCTCGCGCGATGCCATGCCGATGGCGCCCATTGATTCTGGCTCATCCATTTCACCGTCGCCGCAGAAAACCCAGACTTTACGATTGGCAGTGTCGGCAATATTACGTGCATGCAGATATTTCAAGAACCGTGCTTGATAAATCGCCATCAGCGGCCCCAGACCCATCGATACGGTCGGGAATTGCCAGAAATTAGGCATCAACTTCGGATGCGGATACGACGACAAACCCTTGCCATCGACTTCACGACGGAAGTTGATCAATTGATCTTCACTCAAGCGACCTTCAAGGAAGGCGCGAGCATAAATACCGGGTGAGGAGTGACCTTGGATATACAGTAAATCGCCGCCGTGATCGGCGGTCGGCGCATGCCAGAAATGGTTGAAACCAATACCAAGCATATTGGCTAGCGAGGCGAAACTTGAAATATGACCGCCCAGATCGCCATCGACGCGGTTAGCTTTCACTACCATCGCCATCGCGTTCCAACGCATCCATGAACGCAGCTTTTCTTCAATTTCCAGATTGCCGGGACAGTGTTGTTCGAGGTGGGCGGGGATGGTGTTGACGTAGGCGGTATTGCTGGAAAACGGGATAGTGGCACCACGACGGCGCGCCAGATCGACCATGCGCTCCATCAGATAGTGCGCACGCTCCGGCCCTTCGTTTTCAATTACCGATTCGAGTGCATCTAGCCATTCTTTGGTCTCGATGACATCTGGATCATTGGCGGCTTGGACCAGAACCTGGTCAAGTTGAGCTGACATTGTGAGTCTCCTATTTATTGTGCCCCGCCCCGATGTCGAATCGATGATGGATGGCATGCTTTTGTCCAAGTTTTATGATTATTGATTGCGGAAAATAATCAGTGTAGATATTTTAACAGCACTTTTTATTCTTTTCAAATTACGATATTCATTTTCATAATGTGAAATAACATTCATACTATAAGCTTTCCGAATTCATTCCTTATATTCGTCAGCGGGCCGTGCTGGTCTTATAATCTCGCTTTAATCGACCAATTTTCCTCGCACATCATGCCAGCTCAACTCATTAACGGAAACCTCCTGTCCCAACAATTGCGCGCTGATGTCGCTGTGCGCGCTACAGCGCTGGCCGCAGCGGGCAAGCGCCCTGGCCTGGCGGTAGTGCTGGTCGGTGCCGACCCGGCCAGCCAGGTATATGTACGCAACAAGGTCAAGGCTTGTGCCGATGCCGGCCTTCATTCAGTACTGGAAAAATACGAAGCCGATTTATCGGAAGATGCTTTATTGCAACGCATACATGCGCTCAATGCCGATCCAGCCATACACGGCATTCTGGTACAAATGCCCCTACCCAAACATATCGATCCAAACAAGGTCATCGAAGCCATTGCCGCGCATAAAGATGTCGATGGCTATTCCGTCCTCAGCGCCGGCGAACTGTTGACCGGCTTGCCAGGCTTTCGCCCCTGCACGCCGTATGGCTGCATGAAAATGATCGAAAGCATTGGCGTCGACTTAAAGGGCAAGCACGCCGTTGTCATCGGCCGCAGCAACACCGTCGGCAAACCGATGGCACTTTTACTATTGCAAGCCAATGCCACTGTCACCATCTGCCATAGTGCTACGCCGGATCTGGCGTATCACACGCGTCAGGCCGATATTGTGATCGCCGCTGTCGGCCGGCGTAACACGGTGACCGCAGAAATGGTAAAGCCGGGTGCGATCGTCATAGATGTTGGCATCAACCGCGACGAAAACGGCAAATTATGTGGCGATGTCGATTTTGCCAATGTGCAAGAAGTCGCTGCCTACATCAGCCCGGTACCGGGTGGTGTCGGTCCAATGACGATTGCCATGCTATTAGTTAACACGGTCGAAGCGGCCGAGCGCGGCTGATTGATTGCAGCTGATCAGACTTGATATAAATATTTAGCCACGCATTTAATATGCATGCAGCAAGAAACCTTTTGAGTGATGCCATGAACCCTCTTTTAGATTTTTCAGACTTACCCCGTTTTGACCTCATCAAGCCGGAACACGTTGGCCCGGCGATTGACTCACTGCTGGAACAAAATACTGCGATGGTTGCCCGGCTTGAGCAAACGATGGATGGTGTGACCTGGGCCAATTTTGTCGAGCC
>JAZKIX010000015.1:15352-31219 GCA_040384645.1 Pseudomonadota bacterium
CTGGAAAATTCAACTGAACAATTAGGCCGCGCTTGGGGCGTGGTCGGGCACTTGAATGCCTTGATGGATACGTCGGAATTACGCGCGGCTTACAATGAAAACCTGCCTAAGGTGACCGAATTCTGGACAGCTTTGTCGCAAAATCTGGGTTTATTTCAAAATTACAAAAAGCTCAAGGACGGCGCGGAATACGCAACCATGTCGGATGCACAAAAAAAAATCATCGACAATTCCTTGCGTGATTTCCGTTTGGGCGGCGCCGAACTATCAGACGACAAGAAGAGCCGTTTCGCAGAAATCCAAGAAATCCAGGCTGCCGTTGCCACCAAGTTTTCTGAAAACGTGCTGGATGCAACCAACGACTTCGCACTCTTTGTCGAGAATGTCGATGACCTGGCTGGCTTACCAGATGACGTCAAACAGGCTGCGCGTGAAGCTGCCAAACGCGACGATAAAGCAGGTTATAAATTCACCCTGCAATTTCCCTCTTATTTCCCGGTCCTTCAATACGCAAATAATCGTGCTTTACGCGAAACAATTTATCGCGCCAATGCCAGCAAAGCTTCGGACCTGGGCAGCATGTTTAGTAAAACAGCCGACTGGGACAATACCGGCAATATCGTCGAATTACTCAAATTGCGCGATGAAGAAGCCAAACTGCTGGGATATAGAAATTTTGCCGAAGTGTCTTTAGTGCCAAAAATGGCGCAAAGCCCGGAACAAGTCATATCCTTCCTCAACGACTTGGCTAGCAAAGCGCGTCCGTTTGCCGCAAATGATTTGGCCGAATTGCGCGCCTTTGCCAAAAATACACTGGGTCTCGACCAGCTTGAGGCCTGGGACATGACTTACGCGTCCGAAAAATTGCGCGAGCAGCGTTATGCCTTCTCCGAGCAAGAAGTGAAGCAATACTTCCCGGAACCCAAGGTCATCGAAGGCCTGTTCCAGTTGATACAGCGGCTGTTTTCAGTCGACATCAAGGCCGACGTTGCGCCGGTATGGCAAGCGGATGTGAAATTTTTCCGAATCGAAAAAGACGGTCAACTGGTCGGCCAATTTTATCTGGACCTATACGCCCGTAGCGGCAAACGCGGCGGCGCCTGGATGGACGATGCCCGCGGTCGGCGCAGGATAGGCGTGACGACGCAGACTCCGGTTGCTTACCTGGTATGCAATTTCACCCAACCGGCCGTGATCGACGGCAAGGCGCAGCCGGCTTTATTCACACACGATGAAGTCAATACCCTTTTTCATGAGTTCGGCCACGGCTTGCATCACATGCTTACCGGCGTCAATGAATTGGGGGTTTCGGGTATCTCCGGGGTCGAGTGGGACGCGGTCGAATTGCCGTCGCAGTTCATGGAAAACTTTTGCTGGGAATGGGATGTCTTGCGCCACATGACGGCGCACGCCGACACTGGCGCGCCATTGCCACGTACCCTGTTTGACAAGATGGTGGCAGCGAAAAACTTCCAGTCCGGACTACAAACCCTGCGCCAGATCGAGTTTTCACTAATTGATATGCACTTGCACTTCGACTTTGCAGTCGATGGCAGCAAAACCGTGCAAAACTTGATCGATGAAGTGCGCCAACGGGTCGCGATCTTGATTCCGCCAGCATTCAACCGCTTTCAAAACTCGTTCAGTCACATTTTTGCCGGCGGCTACGCTGCGGGTTACTATAGCTATAAATGGGCCGAAGTCTTGTCCGCCGATGCCTACAGCGCCTTTGAAGAACAAGCCGCTGCCGGTGGTGAAATTATTTCGGCGGAGATCGGCAGGAAATTTCAGAATGAAATTCTGGCAGTAGGCGGCTCCCGTCCTGCGATGGAATCATTCAAGGCGTTTCGCGGCAGAGAACCTAAGATCGATGCCCTGCTACGCCACAATGGCATGACCGCTTAATCCTCAGCTTGGCTTAGTCAAGTTTTAACAAGGAAGAAATATGAAAATCAAACTGCTCTGCCTTTTGACCCTCTGTTCTCTCGTCGGCGCCATCAACGCCCAGGCCGAAATGTACAAATGGGTCGGCCCCGATGGAAAGATTACTTACGGTGATACACCGCCACCGGATGCGGCCAAGCAGGTAGAAAAAAAGACTGTTTATAGTGGTGGATCAAACGACAGCAATCTGCCATTCGAACTGGCTGAAGCAGTAAAAAATCATCCGGTTACGCTCTACACCACGCCAAAATGCGTTCCTTGCGACAATGGCCGCGCCCTGCTTTCAAAACGTGGCATCCCATTTTCGGAAAAAACCGTGGTCAGCAATGAAGATTTTATTAAACTGCAGCAATTGAGTGCCGACGGCCAATTGCCAGCGCTATTGGTGGGACGTGATAAACAGAGCGGTTTTGAAGCTGGCGCCTGGGGTGCCGCTTTGAGTGCGGCGGGGTATCCAGAAACAAATAGACTACCGAAGAGCTACAAGAATCAAGCAGCAGAACCGGCAGCACCAAAACTAGCAGTAGACAAGGAAAAACCGGCTGTAGCCGATACGCCAGCAGCAAGACGAAAAGAAGCTGCGGCCGCACCGGAAGTTAACACCAAACCCGGTTTCCAGTTCTGAGCTGGAGCATCCGGGTATCGTCATGACGCGCATCGACTTTCATAGCAATGTACCTGACAAGATTGCCTATGCCTGTCGTCTGGTGCGCAAGGCGCGTGCGCGCTCGTCCGATATGCGGATCGTACTGTTAGCCGAACCTGAACAACCATTGCTGGCGCTGGATCGGGCGTTATGGACTTTTTCGGATATTGATTTTCTGCCACATGTAATGGCTGACGATCCGCTGGCAGGACAGACGCCGGTGCTGCTGACCGCTGACGATAACGCCGAGTTGCAGCATCATCAAATCTTGATCAATTTATCGAATACGGTGCCGCAATTTTTTGCCAGGTTTGAACGCATGTTTGAACTTGTCTCGTCCGATATCGCCGACACCGCTGCCGGTCGCCAACGGTATGGTCATTACAAACAGCGTGGCTATCCGCTGACCCATTTCGTTGCAGAGCAAACATGACTAACGCCACATTTGATGCCAATATCCCATTATTGACTGAGGTCATTGTCGCCCCCGCGCCAAGTTTGCCATCGGCTGCCGCACCATCCGCGCCAAGCTTTGGATCGGCCTCGGGATCTTCTGGGAGCAGCAGAACGGATGGTTTAGTGCAAAAGGCAGCCAATGCCTGGACCGTGGCGGAATGGGAGTTGATTGAACGTACCTTGCGTGAACGTATTTTGCGCAATGTGCAAGACCGGATCGATTCTGAGCTAGAACATCGGGTACGTGACAGTCTGGCCGACGTCTTGCAAATCGCAGTCGAAGGCTTGGCCGCTGAAATCAAGCGTGGCTTGAACGACACGCTGGAAGAAGTCATTGCCCGCGCGGTAAAGCAAGAAATTTCCCTTTTGCAAGAAAACAAGAAATAACGTCGATCGCCAGGAAAAATTAGTGAAAGTAATCGTCTTGGGGGCAGGCATTATCGGCACCGCTTCCGCATGGTTTTTGCACAAGGCGGGGCATGAGGTAACGGTCATCGACCGCCAACCCGGTCCGGCGCAAGAAACCAGTTTCGCCAACGGCGGCCAGATTTCCGTCTCGCATGCCGAACCACTGGCTAATCCCGCCGCACCGCGCAAAATCCTGCAATGGCTGGGTCAAGAAGACGCGCCTTTGCTATACCGGTTTCGCGCTGAATGGCTGCAGTGGAAATGGGGCATACATTTTCTGCACGAATGCCTCCCGGCCCGTTCAGCCCGAAACATACGCCATATCGTTGCCATCTCTGAATACAGCCGCCAGACTTTACAGGCGCTGCGCGCTGAATTGAATATTGACTACGATTGCCTGACGCGCGGCATCTTGCATTTTTATACCGATCCCAAGGAATACCAACGTGCGATCCAGGTGGCGCAATTGATGCGCAACCTCGGCTGCCCGCGGGAAACAGTCGACGCCAATGGCGTGCTTGCAATCGAGCCTGCGCTGGCTGCCATTCGCCAGCAAATCGTCGGCGGCGATTTTACGGCGACCGACGAATCGGGCGACATTTACCAATTTACGACCGCCTTAGCAGCAACATCGGCGCTTGCCGGCGTGCAATATGCCTTCAATACCAACGTCACACGCCTGATTACTGAAGGCACAGGCGCTGCGGCGAGAGTTGTTGCCGTCGAAGTCATCGATGCGCTGGGACGCCATCAGCGCTTGCAAGCCGATGCCTTCGTGATAGCGCTCGGCAGTTTTTCGCAACCCTTGCTCAAACCCTTGGGCATCGATTTGCTGATTTATCCCGGCAAAGGTTATTCAGCCACTTTTAACATCACCAATCCAGAAGCAGCGCCAACGGTATCGCTGACCGACGACGGCAACAAACTGGTATTTTCCCGTCTAGGCAATCGCCTGCGAGTGGCTGGCACTTGCGAATTTAACGGTTATTCGCGCGAACTCAATGCGCGCCGTTGCGAAGCGATTACACGCCGCACCCGCGCACTTTTCCCCAATGCATGCGATTACGAGCAACCTGAGTATTGGGCTGGATTACGCCCATTGACGCCGTCGAACATTCCCTATATCGGCAAGACTAAATACGCCAATCTGTATCTCAATACCGGACATGGTACGCTGGGCTGGACCATGGGTTGCGGCTCGGGACGCGCTATCGCAGATATCGTTTCGGGACGTCGGCCAGAGTGCGATTTCCCGTTTTTAGGCTGGAGTACGGCTCATCGGACGCCGAACCATCTATCAACGCAGCATTCAACAGCCGTCAAATCATGACCATATCGCTTAAAAATACTACCCGGTGTATTTTTAAAGCCGCTTTAAATCCGTGCGGGATAAGCTGCATAATTGACTATACCCCCCATATTTAACTGTTTTTCCAGACTATAATCAAACTGTCCATTGCGCTGCAATGGCAAAATTACTGACAAATTTGTATGCCTCCGCTCTTGCGACTTATACAATAGACGCCGCATTCAAGTATCCGCATTTTCCCCACGCTAAGGAGCTTCAAATGAAATTCGCAACTCGTCTTTTACCGCTAGCCGCTGCCATACCCTTGAGCTTTGCAGGCGCTGCTCATGCGGAAGATTTAATCGTTAAAATCGGCCACGTTTCACCTATGTCGGGCGGTCAATCGCACTATGGCCGTGATAACACCAACGGCGCAATCATGGCAATCGAAGACTTGAACGCCAAGGGCCTGGTGTTCGGTGGCAAGAAGGTCAAGTTTGAATTGCTGGCAGAAGATGATGCTGCCGATCCGAAGCAAGGAACCGCTGTCGCGCAAAAACTGGTCGATGCCAAAGTCAACGGCGTCATCGGTCATTTGAATTCCGGCACCACCATTCCCGCATCGAAGATTTATTTCGACGCCGGCATCCCGCAAATTTCCCCTTCCGCCACCAATCCTGACTACACCAAGCAAGGTTACAAGACTGCCTTCCGCGTGGTGGCCAATGACAGCCAGCTCGGCGGCACTCTCGGCAAATACGCAGTCAATACCTTGAAAGCGAAAAATGTGGCGATCATCGATGACCGCACCGCTTACGGCCAGGGCGTTGCAGGCGAATTCACCAAAGCGGCCAAAGCCGCCGGCGCCAATATCGTCGCGCAGCAACGCACCACCGACAAATCAGTCGACTTCAACGCGATCCTGACTTCGATCAAAAGTAAAAAGCCAGACGTCATTTTCTACGGCGGCATGGACAATGTAGCTGGCCCGATGTTGCGTCAAATGAAGCAACTCGACTTAAAAGCCAAGTACATGGGTGGAGACGGCATTTGCACCACGGCCCTGGCTGAACTAGCTGGCGACGCCTTGGCCGACGGCCAAGTGGTGTGCGCTGAAGCGGGCGGCGTTACGGGAGCAGATCAAAAAAATATGGACGCGTTCTATGCACGCTACAAAGCCAAATTTAATGTCGATGTTCAACTGTACGCGCCCTATGTGTATGATGCCTTCATGACCATGGCCGAGGCGATGAAAGCGGCAGGTTCTGCCGAGCCGGCCAAGTATTTGCCTGCACTGGCAAAAATCCATTACAAAGGCGTCACCGGCGATATCATATTTGACCCTAAAGGCGACATCAAAAATGGTGCGCTGACCTTGTACACCTATAAGAGCGGCAAGAAAGAAAAAATAGCTGTTGTGAAGTAAAGCTATGGGATAAGTTTTACCCCATAAAAAAAGCGCTCTCATGAGCGCTTTTTTGCCAACCGGGTTTCGATTATTTTTGTGACAAAATCCATTTGACCAGAGTGCGTGCTTCAGCTTCCGTCACTTGCGCATTTGCCGGCATTGGTACCGCACCCCAAACACCACTACCACCCTTCAATACCTTTTGCGTCAGCTTGTCTTCCGCATCTTTTTGACCCGCATACTTGGCTGCAACGTCTTTATACGCCGGCCCTACTACTTTATTTGCAACGGCATGACATGCCATACAATTTTTTGCCTTGGACAAATCAGCATTTGCCATCGCGGCGCCGGACGCCAGGCCGGTGAATAACAGACAGGCAAATAAAGATCGTTTCATTGCGTTCTCCTTAAAATTTACTGCATTTTACAACGTTTCAGCGGCAGAAACCCACGGCTCAGCCCAGTAATAACGCAAGCAGTCTCGGTCTGGTTGACGTGATGTGTTGACCCTGTGAATGTTTCACTCTATCCTCTCGTTAAAGGGAGTACACCATGCCATTTATTATCATTACTGTTTTATTAACTGCGCTTAAATATTTTGAAGTATGGCATTTTGCCAATATGTCGTGGTGGTGGGTAACCGGTGCAATGGCGCTCACCTTCATGTGGTTTGAATTCCTGGAACCAATGCTGGGATGGGATAAACGCAAGGCCCATGACGAATCGGACAAAATACGCAAGCAACGGGTTCAGGAAGCCTTCGATTCGCACAAGAAAAATAAACGCCGCCGCTGATCCGCCTAATACTAAAAAAGCCCACCTGAAGTGGGCTTTTTTATGACTTGAGCTACTTGATTCACTTTAGCAAGTGACTGCGCCTTTACTTGCCGACGACGTCAATGCCGCAAACTTCGCCAAAATGCCACGTGTGTAACGTGGCGCTGGCGCCTTCCACTCAGTCCGGCGACGTGCAATTTCTTCATCCGGCACATTCAACTGGATTAATTGCTGCAAGGCGTCGATAGTGATCGAATCGCCTTCTTGCACCAGTGCAATGGTGCCGCCGTCAAACGCTTCCGGTGCGACGTGACCGACCACCATGCCCCAGGTACCACCAGAGAAACGGCCATCGGTAATCAAGCCGACCGATTCACCCAAGCCCTTGCCAATGATGGCGGAAGTCGGCGCCAGCATTTCCGGCATGCCAGGTCCACCCTTCGGACCTAGATAACGCATCACGATCACGTCGCCTGGCTTGATCTGGTCGGCCAAGATCGCATCCATTGCAGTGTATTCATCTTCAAACACCCGGGCCGGGCCGGTGATAACGGGGTTTTTAAGGCCCGAGATTTTAGCGACGCAGCCTTCGGGCGACAAATTGCCCTTCAGGATCGCCAGATGTCCGACTTTGTATAAAGCTTTGTCGATGGTGCGGATCACATCTTGATTCGCATCGGGCACATCGGGCACATTCGCCAACTCTTCGGCCATTGTGCGGCCGGTGATGGTGATGCAATCGCCATGCAACAGGCCGGCGTTGAGCAACAATTTCATGACTTGTGGAATCCCGCCGGCCTTGTGCAGGTCGGTCGCGACGTATTGGCCCGATGGTTTCAGGTTACAAATCACCGGCACTTTTTGGCGCACCATTTCGAAATCGTCGATGCTCCATTCCACTTCTGCTGCATGCGCAATCGCCAGGTAATGCAAGACCGCATTCGTAGAGCCGCCGGTGGCCATGATCAGCGCCACTGCGTTTTCAATCGATTTACGCGTGATGATGTCGCGCGGCTTGAGATCGCGCTTGACCGCTTCTACCAAGACACGTGCCGATTGCGCGGCGGAGCCGACTTTCTCGTCGTCGGGATTGGCCATGGTGGAGGAATACATCAACGCCATGCCCAGCGCTTCAAACGAGGACGACATGGTGTTGGCGGTGTACATGCCGCCGCAGGAACCGGACGATGGGCAGGCATTTTTTTCGATGCCGTCGAAGTCTTCTTTCGACATGCGCCCAGCCGTAAATTCGCCAACAGCTTCAAACGCGGAAACGATGGTCAGGTCTTTGCCCTTCCAGTTGCCCGGCTTGATGGTGCCGCCATAGACATAGATGCCCGGCACATTGGTGCGCGCCAGGGCGATCATGCCGCCCGGCATATTCTTGTCGCAACCGCCGATGACGACGCAGCCATCCATCCATTGGCCATTAACTGCAGTTTCGATACAGTCTGCGATAACTTCGCGTGAAATCAGCGAATATTTCATGCCTTCGGTGCCCATCGACATGCCGTCGGAAATGGTTGGCGTGCCGAATACTTGCGGATTGGCGCCGGCTTCCTTGACCGCCAAAATGGCTATGTCAGCTAATTTCTGCAAGCCGGAATTACACGGCGTAATGGTCGAATGGCCGTTCGCGACACCGATCATCGGCTTGTCGAAATCTTCGGCCTGGTAGCCCATGGCGTAATACATCGAGCGGTTAGGGCTACGCGCCACGCCTTGCGTAATGTTCTTGGAGCGGCGGTTATATGTTGGCTTGCTGCTGTCGTCTGACATGGTAATTCCTTATGAAAATGGTGGCAGGTCGCTAGAGTGCCTTGCGCGAAGCTGCGTGTCAAATATATGATTCAGTCATAATTGAGATGAATTTAGTATGAATCAATGACGACAATCCCAAATGAACATTGACCTGCGCCAACTGCGCTACTTCATCGCCGTCGCCGAAGAACTGCACTTCGGCCGCGCCGCGATCCGCCTGCACATGACGCAGCCGCCGCTATCGCAAACCATTAACCAGTTGGAAGCCATCATCGGCACCCAATTATTCGCCCGCACCCAGCGTAGCGTGGCGCTGACGCCAGCGGGCGCGGCTTTGTTGCCGGAAGCGCGGCGCTTGTTATTGCAGGCTGAAGCCTTGCCCGAACTGGCGCGCCGCGCTGCTGCCGGCGCCACCGGACGGCTCTCGCTGGCATTTGTCTCGACTGCCGATTACAGCATCCTGCCGCCGTTTTTACGCGAATTTCGCGCACATTTTCCGCAGGTGCAGATCGATTTGCGCGAAGCGACGTCCGATATTCAACTGGCAGAATTGGCGCAGGGCCGGATCGACGTCGGCTTATTGATTCCACCCATCCCAGATCAAGTCAAAGCCCAGTTCGATTACCTGCCGCTATTGTCGGAGCCATTGATTCTGGCTGCGCCGACCGGCACCAAGGCTTTGGGCAGCAAAGGCGCAATACGCCTAAAGACGGTGATTGACCTGCCGCTGATCATTTTCCCGCGCCGTATTGCACCGGCCTTTCACGATGCGATCCTGGCCTGCTTTCGCGATGCCGGCTTGACACCCATCATTGGACAGGAAGCAATCCAGATGCAAACAATCGTCGGCTTGGTGTCGGCTGGCATGGGCATCGCGCTTGTGCCACAATCCGTCTCGAATTTGCAGCGCCCCGGCGTCGAATACCGCGCATTGGCGGATAAAACGCCCTTGGTAGAAACCGGGCTGGCCTGGCGCCGCGACAATACCTCGCCGGTTTTGCAAGGTTTTTTAGAATTACTACGAAAGAAACAATAAATGCTCACTCTCCCCATCGCCGATCCCGTCGCAGTGGCCATTGGACCGTTATCGGTACATTGGTACGGCTTGATGTATTTGGTCGCGTTCACCCAGTTCATGATCCTGGGCCGGATCCGGATCAAGCAACCGCACATCGCCGCGATTGGCTGGACCAAAGAGCATCTGGACGATATGTTGTTTTACGGCGTACTGGGCGTGATCATCGGCGGCCGCTTGGGTGAAGTGTTTTTCTATCGTCCGGCGGAGTTTTTAGCCAATCCGATCGAAATTTTTAAGGTCTGGCATGGCGGTATGTCATTTCATGGTGGCTTTTTAGGCGTCTTGATTGCGATGGCATTGTGGGCGCGCAAGTCCGGCCGCAATCTGCTCGACGTCTACGATTTCATTGCACCACTGGTACCGCTCGGTTATGCCGCCGGTCGCATCGGAAACGTTATTAACGCCGAATTGCCAGGGCGTCTCGCCGATGCCAGCCTGCCGTGGGCCATGCGCTGGCAAGATGCCGCCGGTAACTTCTGGCCGGATGCGCTACCGCGCCATCCTTCGCCGATTTACCAAACCTTGATCGATGGCGTCTTGCTTTTCATTTTAATGTGGTTTTTTGCCGGCAAGGCGCGACCACGACTGGCGGTCGGCGCGATGTTTACCATGCTGTATGGCTGCGCCCGTTTTTCGACTGAATATTTCCGCACCCCAGACTATGAAGTGTCGTTTGCCGGCGTCACGATTTCCGCCGGCCAAATGTTTTCCTTGCCGATGATCCTGGCAGGTGCAGCAATGCTCGTCTGGGCATATCGTACGCAGCCGATAGCGGCTAAGGCGCCGCCAGCGGCAAGCAAGGCCAAACGCTAGCGCGCCACTGCAACACCTACTTTTGGCGCCTTTTTCCTTTAAATATACTGGCATCAGTATATTTAAAGGCGCTTTAAATACGTGCGGGAGAAGGCATATTTTTGTATATACCCCCATTATTCGTGGTTTTTAACGCTGAATTACGCCATATCTCCCAACAAAAAGCGCTTCTTCAGCAACTCTTCTACCTCTTGTGCCGGTACCGGGCGGGCGATCAAATAACCTTGGATTTCATCACAGGACAGCGATTGCAATAAGCTTAGTTGTCCGCCAGTCTCGACCCCTTCAGCGATCACGCTCATGCCGAGCGAATGCGCCATTGATACGATGGCCTTAAAGAAAATTTCACCTTCGGTGGTCCGTACCAGTTCTGCAGTGAAGGTGCGGTCTACCTTTAACGCATCCATATTCAGGCGCTGCAATTGCGCCAGCGACGAGAAACCAGTGCCGAAATCGTCGACCAGCAATTTGATACCCAAGGCGCGGATCGCAGCCAGTTGCTCCACGACTTCAGATTGCTCGCCCATCATGGACGATTCGGTCAATTCGATTTCCACCAGTTCAGGATTGATCGAATGCCGCGACAAGGCCGAGGCGAACAGGTTTTTGATATTGCCGTGGTTGAACTGGCGTGCCGAAACGTTGATCGATACCGGTACCAGCGGCAGGCCAAGCGCTTTCCAATATGCCAATTGGCCGCAGGCTTTTTCCAACACGATTTCACCCAATTTAAGGATCAAACCGGACTCTTCGGCCAACGGAATGAACTGAGCCGGCGATACCAGGCCGCGCTCGGGATGCACCCAACGCACCAGGGCCTCCAGCGCACGCAATTCGCCGGTGTAGGTGCAAATTCGCGGCTCGTAAAACAGGACGAATTGGTCATCGTCTAAGGCGGTTAGCAATGCGCGCTCTGTGTCGAGCCGCACCTTTAGATTCTCGAACAGGATCGGCTGATAAAAACGGAAATCGCCCTTGCCCTCGGCCTTGGCGTGATACATCGCGATGTCGGCATTTTTGAGCAATTCTTTGCTATCGCTACCATCGCGCGGGAATAAGGTAATTCCAATCGAGGCCCCGATACTGCTTCTACCTCGCAGCAGGGCATATGGCTGACACAGCGAATCGATGACGCGCGCCGCGATCACGGCCGCATCGTTTTCGCTTTCGACCTGCTCCAGGATCAGGGTAAATTCATCGCCGCCCAGCCGCACCACATGGTCGTGCGGCCGCAATACGCCCCGCAGGCGCGCCGCCACTTCGCACAGCAAGGCATCGCCAACTTGATGACCCTGCGTATCGTTGACATTTTTGAAGTCGTCCAAATCGATAAAAAGCAAGGCAAGCATGCCGTTCTTGGCGGCAATCCGGGCCAGTGCAGCCGGCAGGTAGTTATTCATCCAATAGCGGTTCGGCAGTGTGGTCAAGGCATCTTCATTGGCCAGCCGTGCCAGTTCGCGCTCGTGGGTCTTAACGCTATTGATGTCGCGCACCGTCATTGCGAGGCCAGTGCCGGAGCGGACGAATTTGCGATGTATCCACTTCAATTGCATCGGGCTATCCGAAGCGACATGCCATTCGTCTTCGTAATATCCCAGTTCCATGGCATGCCGGTAAATCCCCAGCAAGGCCGTGAAATAAGGTTCTACATACCAAGTCGAGAGCTTGGTACCGACAAAACTTGCCCGATTTTGGCCGTAGAACGCTGCGCCTTGTTCATTGCAATCCATTAATTCGAAATCGGTGATCTTGCCCTGTGCATTGCGCATCGCACGCAGCATATAAAAGCCATCGTTTCCGCCCTCGGTTGCAACCCTATAAGCACTGCGGGCATCGTCTTCCAAATGCTTGCGCGCAGCCAAACGGATCGTTAGCAAAGTCGCAATAAAACCAAATAGAAACAGGAAAATACTGGCGACCATGGCACTGGTACGATAGGTTTGCCACGAATCTCGATACGGCGCCAGCAGCTCTTGTTCCGACAAGCCAACTACCGCAACCAAAGGATATTGGGGCAATAATTCCCAAGAGACAAAACGTGCCTGCGTATCGGAGAACCAAGGGTCGCCAGGCAAAAACAAGGCGCCATTGGGCGCTTCGCGCATTGGAACCGAACCCAGCGCCACATCAGTCGATGCATTGCGAATTTCGCCCCCAATCCGCAGCGCCCGCAACACCTTGTCGTATTGGCCGGCAATCGCCAGCAAGGCAGATTTACCCAGACTGGAACCATCGTAAAATCCGGCGGAAAAATAGGCTGGTTCAACTGCCACCACAATCACGCCGGCGAATTCGCCCCGGCCCGTGTCCAGTCTGCGCGAAAAATAAATCAAGGTTTTGCCTGAGACTGGGTCCAGGACCGGCTGCCCGGTAAATAATTGGTTATCCGAATTGCGCTTGTGGAACAAGAACAAATCCCTGCCGGCGAATGAGGTGGATGAAGGGCGCTCAAAAGGAAAAAGAAAACTGACAGCAGCACCGGATTGATCTGCAATAGAAACCGAATACACATTCGATACCGGCAAAAATCCCTTTTGCAACAGCACAGCCAGATCCGGCTGCGCCTGCGAGCGCTCCCAATCGAACTTGATAAATTGCAGCAGTTGATCGGCCTGCGCAATCGCTCGGCTTAAATGATTGGCGTAAGCATGCGACAGCGATGCTACGTCTTTGATCGCAGTTTGCCCCAAGTGACGGCGGTCTTCATGAATCTTGGCAAAGGTGGCTCCCCACATCAGTGCGCCGATGGCAAGGCTGATCAATGGCCATATCAAAATCTGTCGCAAGCCACCCTGAAGATACGGTCGCTCCTGCATCGCATGCAACAAACGCTGCCGGAAGGAAGTGTGAGACATAAGCCGTAGGATATTTTTGAATTATTAAGAAAAATGTGACAGCCGCGACAAGCACCAAAATCGCGGCAAAAGCAATGGTTGTGGTTACAGACTCAATTCCATATAGTAACAAATAGTTTAATGAAGCAATTAATCTCCTTCACAAAACGCATTATGAAGCGTCTCCCGTGGCGAGCCAAAGTGAGGCAAGCCACCTCTGTAACAATACAAGCTATTTGGTGCGCACTACACAGATTGATCGAAGTCTTAGCATATATTGAGCCACCCATTAAATGTGAGATTATCTGCTGCAAATCTTCCTCGATTGAATGCCATGCAGTGGCTTGATAAAAAGCCTGCACCGACAATTGAATCTATTGACTGAAATTCGCTTGCGCACCTATAGTGATGAAATGATTTCTGAATTCACCCTTCTCTCCCAAAAAATCGAGCAACTCGCCGAGTTGACCCAATCGCTGCGCAAGGAAAATAGCGAACTGCGGCTCAACAGCGCGTCACTTGTCAATCAAAATGCCATCCTGAGCCAGCGCATGCACGAAGCACATCAACGCGTGACAGCCTTACTGGAAAAAATACCGGCACTCGAGGCCGAAGTCGAAACCGAAGTCGAGGATGAAACATGATCAAGCTCGACGTTACAATTTTGGGACAATCTTATAAGCTCACTTGCAAAGCTGGTGAAGAAGCCGCGCTACAAGAGGCAGTAAATTATTTAAATGAACGGATGACTACGATCCGAGATGCCGGCAAGATGAAAGGTAACGACCGTATCGCCGTTATGGCAGCGCTGGGCATTGCGGCCGAACTGTTATCTATACGGTCGCCGCAAGGCCCGTTGTCCGACCTTACCTTATCGGAAGTTAAACAAAAAATCACGTCCATGCACGAGGTGCTTGACAGTGCTTTAGCACCGCAAGAAAATTTATTTTGAAATTCGCGCTCACAAAAATTTTCTAGTATTTTCTTCAAACTGTTTGACACAAAGGCTCAAAAGAGTAAACTTTGCTTCCCTGCTGTGTTCGCGATTGCCATATATTCCTTGAACCATTTATGTGCATCGGTCGCGGGAATTTGTTCGATGGGCGTGAGCGTCGCTAGTCCGACGAACCCGAAGTTGAACTAACTGTGGCCAACTTGAACCGCCTTGGTTCAGGATGCCGGCAACGCGGCATATGCGGGGATTTATTCTGAAGCGGTTGCGTGCATTCTTGGTGCGCAACCGCTTTTTTTATGTGAATTTGTACGGCCGTTTTTCCCCTTTCCTCTTTTCTTTTCCTAGCTAAAAATGGCGTACTGGCTGATGAAGTCCGAACCGGACGAGATGAGCATCGACGCAGCCCTGGCTGCCGACAATCAAACCGTGCCCTGGGTCGGCGTGCGCAATTATCAGGCGCGTAATTTCATGCGCGATGCGATGCAGGTCGGCGATGGCGTGTTGTTTTATCACTCCAGTTGTCCCCAGCCGGGCGTAGCCGGCTTGGCTGAAATCGCCAGCGCCCCCTACCCTGATCCGACGCAGTACGAGCCGGGTAGCAAATATTACGACCCCAAAGCCACTATCGAAAATCCGCGCTGGATGCTGGTCGATGTACGCAGCATTCGCAAAATCGGACTGATATCCTTGGCCCAATTACGCGCCCATGAAGCGTTATCCGGCATGATCACTTTACAGCGTGGGAGCCGGCTCTCGATTACGCCAGTCACGCCCGCCGAATGGAAACATATTCATCATTTTTTGGACTCTGGCAGTTAGCCGCCAGCGACAATGGATATCGGCCTGATCCTGATTTTATTAACGCTGGGCACGGCGGTCGGTTTCGCCGCCGGCCTATTGGGAATCGGCGGCGGCATTTTGCTGGTGCCGTTTTTATCACTGATTTTTTCAGCCAAACATTTCGCACCCGAGCTGATCTTGCATATGGCGATTGCGACATCGCTGGCAAGCATCATGTTTACCTCAATTTCTTCGGTGCGCGCCCATCATGCCCACGGCGCGGTACTGTGGCCGATTGCCTTATTGCTGGCGCCGGGAATTTTGATTGGTGCGTGGATCGGGCCGTGGATTGCCAAACAATTAAATTCCGCCGCCCTGGCGATTTTTTTTGCTATTTTTGTATCGCTCTCGGCCACCCAGATGCTGCTGGATAAAAAACCTGCTGCCAGCCGCGAGCTGCCCGGCCGGGTCGGCATGTTTAGCGCAGGCGGCATCATCGGCATACTGGCAGGCCTGGTGGGCGTCGGTGGTGGCTTTGCCTCCGTGCCTTTCATGACTTGGTGTAACGTCAAAATCCATCAAGCGGTCGCCACCAGCGCCGCACTGGGATTTCCGATTGCCTTGGCAGGCACGTTGTCGAATATCTATTTCGGCTGGAATGAACCGGGCTTGCCCGCGTATTCGCTCAGCGCCGATACCGCGAACGGATCGACCGGATC
>JAZKIX010000015.1:31229-34734 GCA_040384645.1 Pseudomonadota bacterium
TATTTCGGCATGCAAGTAGACGGCCGGCCAGCCAGTTCGCTTGGGTTCATTTATCTGCCGGCTATGCTGGTCGTTTCTCTGGCCAGTGTGACGACGGCGCCGCTTGGCGCCAGGACCGCACACGCCCTGCCGATCAAGTCGCTGCGCAAAGTATTCGCGCTGACTTTGTATCTGTTGGCGGCGTATATGTTCTGGAAAGGCGTGAAAGGTTGATTTTTCTTCTAAAATACTCCCGCATGTATTTTTCAACCCCCAATGAAAACGTGCGGCTAAGATAGTGTTTTGAGTTATACCCCCACTATTTCGTCATTTTAAAGAGTTGAGCAAACGCAACTCCAGCCTCGATTCACTTTCATCGGCGCCGCAGTATGCGTTACAGTGCGCATCCAAATATTGTTTTTTATTAAATATAATTTCGTGTCAAAGCACTGCTTTTTCTTACAAGCTGCAACCAATTAGCAGCACTTCCCTGGAATACATCATGTTTAAAAAATTACAGGCAGTTTTGCTGCTATGTGCCTCAATCGGCCTGATATCTTCCGCTGCCGCTGATCAGGCACCGTCAGAAAAAATTAGCGCAGAAGACTTCGTAGCCTCGCTCAACTTTCAGCACGGAAAAATCACTTTAGCGAATGGCATCGCCACTTTGAATTTGCCAGACTCGTTCCGTTACCTTGGCCCGGCCGACGCCGAGCGCGTGCTGGTGGAGGCCTGGGGCAATCCGCCCGGCGCCAAAAATCTTGGCATGATATTCCCGTCCGACACCAGTCCCTTGAGTAACGATGGCTGGGGCGTCATCGTCACCTATGACGAAGACGGCCATGTCAAGGATGACGACGCCGATAGCATCAATTACGTTGAATTGCTTAAGGAAATGAAGGAATCGACCCTTGCGGCTAATGAAGAACGTAAAAAACGTGGCTACAGCGCGATGACGCTAGTGGGTTGGGCCGAGCCGCCGCACTACGACAAAAGCAGCCACAAATTTTATTGGGCCAAGGAATTCGCGACCGAAAACGAAGCCGAACATTCGCTCAACTACAATATCCGGGTACTCGGCCGCAAGGGCGTATTGGTCTTGAACGCAGTTGCCGGTATGGCGCAAATCGCGCAGATCAAGCGGGAAATGCCGGTTGTGGTGGGCTTCACTGATTTCAGCAAAGGCAATAGCTTTGCTGAATTCGATGAAAAGACCGATAAGGTAGCCGAATACGGATTAGCCGCTTTAGTCGCCGGCGGGGTCGCGGCCAAGTTGGGCTTTTTCGGCAAGATTTTTGCCTTACTGCTGGCATTCAAGAAGATATTGCTGCTGGGATTTATCGCCTTGGGAACTGCCATGTACAAATTCTTTGGAATGAAAAAAGATTAAAGGCAAAACAGCATGATAAAACTTCTTTCGTGGTTATTCCTCGCCGGCAAATTGGGCAAGGTGCTTACAACCGGCGGCACCATGCTCATTTCGATGGTGGTCTATTCCTGGATCTTTGGCTGGCGTTATGCGGTCGGATTTGTGTTATTGATTTTTTTCCACGAGATGGGCCATTTTCTAGCCGCACGCCAACGCGGCCTCGACGTCGGTGCCCCGACCTTTATCCCTTTCATTGGCGCTTGGGTCGCGTTAAAAGAAATGCCACACGACGTCGAGACCGAGGCCTATATCGGATTCGCGGGGCCGGTTACCGGCACCTTGGCTGCCATTGCCTGCTATTGGCTGGGACGGGAAAACGACAGCCAACTGATGCTGGCTCTGGCGTATTCCGGCTTCATGATCAATCTGATCAATTTAATCCCGATCTCGCCACTGGATGGCGGTCGTATTACAGCCATCGTTTCACCCAAGATATGGCTGGCGGGCGTACCTTTGCTGGCGGCGCTGTTTTTTTACAATCCGAGCCCGATGCTGATCCTGATCGCGATCCTGGCTTACCCTCAATTGAAAGCCGCTTTGAGTAAAGACAATGGCGCATCAAAATTGCCGGCCGGTTACTACGACGTGCCTACCGCCACCCGCCTCAACTACGGCGTGCTTTATCTTGGATTGGTGGCATTTTTGGCAATCATGTCGTATGAAGTGCATGAAATGCTTGCGAATGTATCCAGAACCCTCTAAAACAGAAATTTTATACTACACATAGTATATTTTTTGTGCCAATAAACACGTGCGGGGAAGAGGTTATTTATTGCGATACTCCCCCCTAAAATCCATTTTTCCCGATAATTCAGGCAGGCATTTGAAGCGATAGCTTTGGCACTATTCCGTAGATGCCTCGTAGTAAAACTCTCTCCGCCGTCGCTGTGATCTTGATCAAAATCAAGCTTTCGCACAGCAAAAATTTGCCAAAGATCAAAACCCGTATCGCAAATTTGACGCCAAGCTATTCACATTCAACATATCACCTATCGAAACATCGAATTGGATTTATATGATGCACCGCACTAAAGTACGGTCATCGCAATAAATTATTGATAGAGGTCACACCATGTTGAACAGCAATTTCCTAATCTTGACGATGTTGAACGAATTCGATAGTTCCAATAACGCGTCCAAAATTAAACATGCGCCAGACACCATTGAGTCGCTCGGTCGTTTTCGTTTCGAACACCTTGACGCGATGCGCGCAAGCAGCTTACAAGAAATTCAGCGCAAGGCAGCAAGATCGGCGCGCCGTAAGCAATCAGGTAGCTTTTTTGCACGATTAAATAGCCTATTCACCCGCGCCAGAGTGCCTGCCTGATTAATTCAAACTGGTGCGCACGGCTTCGGCGGCTCCGCGCACCCTTCCAAAACAATTAACGGCCGTGCTGAACTCCCTATTTTATGGGGGAGTATCAGAGAAAATACCGGCGGAGCCGCAGGTATTTATTGGGGCTTTTATAATACTAGCCTCAGTATTGTTTGGCGTCAACATTGGCTTACGCGCCGAATTACCGCTATTTCAGTAATAATTATTCATCCATCGGCCAGAACCGGCCGTCCACCGTAATCAACGCAGTCTTGATGGTTTTGCCGCCAAACAACAATTTGCTCGCTTCACGGTAGCGTCTCAATTGCTCTCGATACTCGGCAAGCTGGCTTTCCAGCAGATTGCGTTTGTAGTCAAGAATCCATACTTCATCTCGAAAGCCGACTACGCGGTCGAAGCGTAATAACTGGCCGTCGACAATCGCTTCCATTTCATTGCGCGCGAATACATACTGCGCCGGATTGAAGAAGCGTTCCAATCTAACTTGCGTCAAAATTACCTGCGCTTGCGCCCGTATCACGCCAGCCAATGCCAAAGGACAGGGCAGCCATCGCACCAGCACAGCGGCTTCGGGCACCACAATCGGCCAGGTTCTACCGTGGGTCAGTCGCTCCAGTAAAAGATGCAGGGCGATGCCTTCCGCAATCGCTTCGGCGTCGCTACCGACTGCGGCCGGCAGATCGGAAGGCAACCTTTCAACTGGCAGCAAAGGCAGCATGACCGGATCGAACACTGGCATCGTGAAATAGCTTGCGACTTCG
>JAZKIX010000016.1:0-1665 GCA_040384645.1 Pseudomonadota bacterium
TGGCGTCGAAGTTTTTCCGCACGGCGGTGCCGGACCTGAGCTGCGAGATCGAGCAAATGATCATTGCTGGCGACCGGGTGGTAGTGCATTTGCACTTTCGCGGTCACTTCACTGGTCCGTTCAAGGCTCTCAAAGGTCAGGGTCAGCGTGTAGACTTCCGGGCAACCGATATCTATCAGATCAAAAGCGGTCGCATCGCGGCCAATTGGCATATCGAAGACAACATCAGCCTGATGCAGCAGCTGCAAGCGCAGCCGCCGGCGAGCTGATCCACGAGCATAAAAGGGAAACGCGATGAGCGAGGAAACAATGCGGTTGGGACGTGAACGGCGCTATCTGGTGTTGCTGGGCATCATCTGCCTGGCGCTGATCGGTGGCGCGCTGTACATGCAAGTTGTGCTGGGCGAGGCGCCGTGCCCGCTGTGCATCCTGCAACGTTACGCGCTGTTGCTGATTGCGCTGTTTGCCTTCATTGGCGCGACGATGCGCACCCGCCGCAGCATCACGGTGTTTGAAACCCTGGTGGTGATTTTCGCACTGGCCGGCGTCGCGGTGGCCGGGCATCACGTCTACACCCAGTTCTACCCGGCGGTCAGCTGTGGCATCGATGTGCTGCAACCGATTGTCGATGGCCTGCCGCTGGCGAAGATTTTCCCGCTGGGCTTTCAGGTCGATGGTTTCTGCTCCACGCCATACCCGCCGATCCTCGGTTTGTCGCTGGCGCAGTGGGCGCTGGTGGCGTTCGTGCTGATCGTGGTGCTGGTGCCGCTGCTCACTTCGCGTAACCGCAAAGCACTGCGCTGAGGTCATCCGCCACTCGTGCGGATAACGTGAAAAAACGCCCCGGTCCTCATCAAGAGGGCCGGGGCGTTTTGCATTTCAAGGGACAAATAAAAAGTCCGTGATGTGCGACAAGAAAGGGTGCGACACGTGTGCGACATGTTGTCACAGCGTGACTGTCGCAAGGCATTTCAACGGGCAGAATCGGTGTATGGCCTGGCAACAAAATTGGCCTACTCAGGCGTCTGCCTATTTATTGGCCATCGCACGCAAACAGACAGTTTTAACAGCGGCTGGCAAATCGCCAGAGCCCTTGTCTTGTAGGGGCTAGGGCACCGTCGAAGTGTCTGCGTCAGCCCCGATAGCTGTCTGAACTGCGCCCTGTAGACCTACAAATTTTGGTGTTTTTGTTGAGAATTAATTTCGATAAGATGCCGCACTTTTGCAAAATCCGTTAATGATTGTTGCTGGAATGGATAAAAATTATTTCGGGATGAGACATGGTTTATGAGTCGCTACGTATCTACAATCGCCCGCACTGAATTCCGGCACTGCTCACCTTGAGCAGGAAAACAGGGCGTCGAGGGGCTTGAACGCTTCGTGCGACTCCCAGGTGTCGGAGCCTTCCAACTATCCGCACCAAATGGAATTGGTCTGTAACAAGGCCTTTGACCACGAATTCGAATAAGAACTTACCGCTAGCCCAGGATTTGTCGAACAGCGTCTGACGCGCGACGGGCAGCCCTTATTCAATCCAAGAAAAATGCCAACCCTTGGCAGGGTGAAGTGTTGGCGATCAAAACCCAACTGCATTGCGCAAGCTGCTTTAGAGGTCGTGAGATGAGTAAAAACAGGTACCCCAGACTACTAGGCTTATTGCCGCTG
>JAZKIX010000017.1:0-2096 GCA_040384645.1 Pseudomonadota bacterium
ATAGAAAAAACCTCCCTTGTTCCTTGACAAAATAATCTCATAATAAACTGACTATTTAAATGAAAAATGCTCTAGCATCTTATATTAAAATTATTATGAAAAACCAATATTCTAGCACAATCCTTTCTGTAAACTTGGATGCAGTTGCAGCTAATTATTCTATCTTAAAATCTAAAGCACCAAATGCCAAAGTTAGCGCTGTAGTTAAAGCTAATGCTTATGGGCTTGGTATAGCAGAAATTGTCTCAGTTCTTGTTCGTAATGGTTGTGATGCATTTTTTGTTGCAAATCTGGATGAGGCAATTGCACTAAGATTAATACAGCCGGATGTTAACATATTTGTATTACACGGAATTTTCAGTGGCCAGGAAGATGTATTTTTTGCATACAGAATTATTCCAGTACTAAATTCTATGCACCAAATTAATATATGGCAAAAATATGCCATTCCCGCACGTATTTAAAGCGTCTTAAAAAATACTGGCAGGAGTATCAACATGCTCCCAGGGCGTTGTGAATCAGCCCGAGCAAGTAAATCGCTTAATCCCATTGTTTCGCTGCTTGTTACGCCGACCCGGTGTCGGGCCACCTTTGGCTTAGCTTAAGCATGGATAGTGTATTGATATCATAATAAGAAAAATTTCAGAATTTACATGACTTTTGCGGCAAAATGGCAGGCGGATTTTTTGCAAGATTGAAATTTGACCGACATTGCCTTGTCGTTTTGACCCGATACAAGACGATACAAAATAGGCAACCATGGCTACTTGCGCAATACACAAGCAACCCAAACTATCGGCGAAGTGCGTTGTAAGCGCTTTGAAAAACCGCTTTAACCGAATTTGAAACTTATTTTCCGTATTTGAATCACGGGAGCAGTAGGCGCACTTCCTCGGCCAACTCCCCATCAGCGACCGCATCCGCAATCTTTGCTCGACCAGGGAATCTAATAACTATGAAGCAACCAACCGCTTTTTCTCCAGGTAGTCAGCGCCAGCGCCACTCTCTTTTTTTAAAACCGTTCAAACGCTTTTCCACAGCCACGGCCATGCTGTCGTCGGCTATGTTGTTGAGCGCCTGCGCCAGTTGGCCGGGGCGGGTTGCCCCAAGTGAACCTGCGGCGCCAGCCAAGATTGCCGAAGTGGCACCGGCGCAATGGCAAACCCCGTTCCCGCACGAAGGCCAATTGACAGATTTAAGCCGTTGGTGGCAGCAGTTTGACGACCCGGTACTAACGCAGTTGATCGATGCGGCGCAAGCGGTCAGCCCGAGCGTGGCGTCGAGCAAGTCGCGCATTGCGCAATCGCAAGCCACCAGGGTCGCGGCTAGCGCTGCGCTATTACCTAGCGTCAATGGCAATGCTGCCGCCAGTCACGGCCGGCAAGATTTGCTGACGCCAGTCGGCACCAGCGCCACGGTCGGCGTGTCGAGCGCATGGGAGCTGGACATATTTGGCGCTAACCGCGCCGCCGGCAATGCTGCGCAAGCCCGGTTGGAAGGCGCACAGGCGGCTTGGCACGATGCCCGTGTGTCGGTTGCAGCGGAAGTGGCCAATGCCTACATCGGGCTGCGCGCCTGCGAGGCACAACTGGCGCAATTGCGTTTTGACGCAACCTCGCGTAGCGAGACTTCGCGGTTGACAGGTCTGTTGGCCGATGCCGGCTTCCAGCCACCGGCCAATGCAGCGCTGGCACGCGCTAGCGCGGCGCAGGGCAATAGCAATCTATCGCGCCAGCAAGGGCAATGCGATCTGGCAATCAAGTCGCTGGTGGCGTTAACCGCGATTGATGAGCCAAGTTTGCGCACGCGACTGGCACCGGTGGCCGGCATCGCGCCGATTCCGCAGCCGCCGACCCTCAATATAGCTGCAATACCGGCCGAATCGTTGGCGCAGCGCCCCGATGTCTACACTGCCGCACGTGAGCTGATCGCCGCCAGTGCCGATGAGTTCTTCAGCTATTTCCTGGGGTAAAATATTTAATAAAAGATCTTCTGATTTTTGCATTTCCTTTTGCAATTGCTCTGTTCTTTTTTCAACCTCACTTTCGAGTAAGATGTTTTGGTCGCGGATCAATTGCTCATTTTTTTGAGCTTCG
>JAZKIX010000017.1:2106-8978 GCA_040384645.1 Pseudomonadota bacterium
CGTGAGCTGATCGCCGCCAGTGCCGATGTGGCCGCCTCGGACGCACAGCGTTATCCCAAGATCAGCCTGTCGGGCAGCATCGGCGCAATGCATATCCGGGGTGGCGGCAATAGTGCCAGTGGCACGGTCTGGAGCATCGGCCCGATTGCGGTCTCGCTGCCGCTGTTCGACGGCGGCATCCGCCGTGCCAATCTGGAAGCGGCGCGCGCCCGTTATGACGAAGCCACGGTGCTATACGCGGCCAAACTGCGCGGCGCCGTGCGTGAAGTCGAGGATGCCTTGATTGCCCTGCAAAGTACGGCGGCACGCAGCGCCGATGCCCAGATCGCAGCCGGCGGATTTAATGATTCGTATCGCGCCACCGAAGCGCGTTACCGCAGTGGTCTGGCCAGCCTGTTCGAGCTGGAAGATGCGCGCCGTACTGCCGTCGCCGCGCAAACTGCGCTGATCGATTTGCAGCAAGAACGTGTGAGCGCCTGGGTCGCCCTGTATCGCGCCGTGGGCGGTGGCTGGAAGCCGCCCGAGATGATCGCCATGACGGCACAACAAACCCAATGAATCGTTCAACCATTCAAACCTACCTCGACAATCAAATGAAGCTAACTCTTCCTGCCCGTCCTACTCTCATCGCCATCGCCGTCAGTACGGTCATGCTTGGTGCCACTGTCGTCGCCTTCAATGTGCGCGCCGCCGATGAAAAAAAAGCCGTCGCGCCCAAGCCTGCCCTGACCGTTACCGTGACACAGCCGCAAACTACCGAGCTGGTACAGAAGCTCAGTGCCAACGGAAGTATCGCGGCCTGGCAGGAAGCGAGCATCGGTGCCGAAATCACCGGCCTGCGCCTGGCGACCGTGCGCGTCAATGTCGGCGATGCGGTCAAGCGCGGCCAGGTATTGGCGACCTTCGCACCCGAAACGGTCAACGCCGACCTGGCGCAAATTAACGCTAGCGTGGCCGAAGCCGAAGCCAATGCCGCCGAGGCCGAAGCCAATGCCGAGCGCGCCCGCAGCCTGCAAACGACCGGCGCCCTGAGCGCCCAGCAAATCAACCAATACCTGACCGCAGCAAAAACCGCCAAAGCGCGGGTTGATGCCCAGCGCGCCGCCGCCAAAGTGCAGCAATTGCGCCTCGGCCATACCCAGGTGCTGGCACCGGATAATGGCGTCATTTCTAGCCGCAGCGCCACCGTCGGTGCAGTGGTTACCGGGCAAGAATTGTTTCGCATGATCCGCCAAGGCCGGCTTGAATGGCGCGCCGAGGTATCGTCCAGCGACTTGTCCCGCATCCAGTCCGGCCAGCGCGCCGCTGTCATGCCGGCTGATGGCGCCGCGATCAATGGCACGGTGCGCATGATTGCCCCCACGGTCGATACCCAGACCCGCAATGGTCTGGTGTATGTCGATATCCCCAATACCGGTGCGGCCCGGGCCGGCATGTTTGCGCGTGGTGAATTCGATATCGGTGCCAGCGCCGGTCTGACCTTGCCGCAAAGTGCGGTGCAACTGCGCGATGGCTTCAGTTATGTGCTGAAAGTGGGCGATGACGCTAAAGTAAGCCAGCTCAAGGTCACCACCGGCCGCCGCGTCGGCGACCGCATTGAGATCGTCAAGGGGGTCGATGCGAATAGCCGCGTGGTGGCCTCGGGCGGCGGTTTTCTGGCCGATGGCGACACCGTGCGCGTGGTGGAAGCGGCCACTGCTGCCGTCAGCCCTGTCGTGAAAAAGTGAGGAGACGACCATGAATGTTTCCTCTTGGTGTATCCGTAACCCGATTCCCGCGATGCTGTTGTTCATCATGCTGACCTTGATGGGCCTGTACGGCTTTCAGGCCATGAAGGTACAAAACTTCCCCGATATCGACTTGCCGACAGTGTCGATCGTTGCTTCCTTGCCCGGCGCCTCGCCGGCGCAGCTGGAAACCGAAGTGGCGCGCAAGATCGAAAATTCGGTCGCCACCTTGCAGGGCGTCAAGCACATTTACACCATCGTGCAAGACGGCACTGCCACCATCACGGTCGAGTTCCGGTTAGAAAAACCGACCCAGCAAGCGGTCGATGACGTACGCGATGCGGTAGCGCGGGTGCGGTCCGACTTGCCGGGCGATTTACGCGATCCGGTGGTATCCAAGATCGAATTGTCGGGGCTGCCGATCCTGACCTACACCATTGCTTCGAGCAAGCTCGATGACGAAGCCTTGAGCTGGTTCGTCGACAACACCGTGACCAAGTCCATGCTCAGCGTGCGCGGCGTCGGTGCCGTTTCGCGGGTCGGCGGTGTCACGCGAGAGGTGCAAATTGCGCTTGATCCGAACCGCTTGCAGGCACTCAATACGACCGCCGCCGAGATTTCGCGCCAGTTGCGTCAGATCCAGCAAGAAGCCTCCGGTGGCCGTGCCGATATCGGCGGTGCCGAACAATCCGTGCGTACCATTGCCACCGTGCAAAGTGCAGCGCAACTGGGACAGATGGAAATCGCCTTGTCCGATGGACGCCGCATCCGGCTCGACCAGGTCGCCACCGTATCCGATACCGTGGCCGAGCAACGCTCCGCCGCCTACCTCAATGGCAAGCCGGTAGTCGGTTTTGAAATCACCCGCTCGCGCGGTGCCGGTGAAGTCGATGTCGCCGCCGGCGTACGCAGCGCGCTGGACACCCTGAAAGCGGCGCATCCCGATGCCGTGATCACAGAAGCGTTCAATTTTGTCGATCCGGTGCAAGAAAACTTCGACGGCTCGATGATGCTGTTGTATGAAGGCGCCTTGCTGGCGGTACTGGTCGTGTTTCTGTTCCTGCGCGACTGGCGCGCCACGCTGGTATCGGCCACCGCCTTGCCGCTGTCGGCAATCCCCACTTTTTTTGTGATGTACGTATTTGGCTTCAGCATCAACGTCGTAACCCTGTTGTCGATCTCGCTGGTCATCGGGATCCTGGTCGACGATGCCATTGTCGAGATTGAAAACATCATGCGCCATCTGCGCATGGGCAAGACGCCTTACCAGGCGGCGATGGAAGCAGCGGACGAAATCGGGCTGGCCGTGGTCGCCACCACGTTCACGCTGGTGGCAGTGTTTTTGCCGACCGCTTTCATGGGTGGCGTGGCCGGTAAATTCTTTGTCCAGTTCGGCTGGACGGCGGCCATTTCCATCATGTTTTCGCTGGTGGTGGCACGAATGCTGACACCGATGTTCGCCGCTTACTTTCTCAAGCCGCCCAAAAAAGCCCATGTCGAACCGGGCTGGATGAAAATCTATATGCGCTGGGCGGCCTGGTGTCTGAAGCACCGCATTATCACCAGCATTGCCGCAGTGGTGTTCCTGGTCGGGTCATTTGCGCTGGTGCCGTTGCTGCCGACCGGCTTCATTCCACCGGATGACCTGTCACAAACCCAGGTCAGCCTCAGTTTGCCGCCAGGCAGCACATTCAAACAAACCCAGGAAGTGGCTGAACAAGCGCGCGTCATCGTGCAAAAAAATCCCCACGTCAAAATGGTGTATACCGCGATTGGTGGCGGCAGTGCCGGCGGCGACCCGTTTGCGCCGGCCGGTGCCGCATCGGCCAATAAGGCAACATTGACCATCAATATGACACCGCGCGACGAACGTAGCGGCATCAGCAAGCAAACCATTGAAAGCCAGTTGCGCGAAGCGGTGGAGGTGTTGCCAGGCACCCGGGTTAAGGTCGGCTTTGGTGGATCAAGCGAAAAATACGTGTTGGTGCTGGCTGGCGAAGATGGCCGTGTCTTGTCGGAACATGCGCGTCTGGTCGAAAGTGAGTTGCGCACCATTCCCGGTATCGGCAACGTGACGTCGACATCGAGTCTGGTACGTCCAGAACTGATTGTGCGGCCTGACTTTGCCCGCGCCGCCGATCTGGGCGTGACCTCGGCCGCGATTGCCGATACCTTGCGGGTCGCCACGTCAGGCGACTATGAACAAAACCTGGCCAAGCTCAACCTGTCGCAACGCCAGGTTCCCGTGGTGGTCAAGCTCAACGCCGATGCCCGCAGCGATATCGATGTGCTGTCGCATCTGACTGTGCCTGGCGCCCATGGGCCGGTGATGCTGGGCAATGTGGCCACCATTTCGATCGACGGCGGCCCGGCCCAGATCGAACGCTACGACCGGTTGCGCAATATCAATTTTGACATCGAGCTCAACGGCCAGCCGCTGGGCGAAGTCGAGAAAAATGCCTTGGCCCTGCCTAGCCTGAAAAACCTGCCGTCCGGCATCATGCAAACCACCGTCGGCGATGCCGAAGCGATGGGTGAATTATTTGCCAGTTTCGGTATCGCGATGCTGGCCGGCGTGCTCTGCATCTACATCGTGCTGGTCTTGCTGTTCAAGGATTTTGTGCAGCCGGTAACGATCCTGGCAGCGCTAGTGCTCTCGATCCCGGGCGCTTTCCTGGCCTTGTTCGTCACGCACACTGCCTTGTCGATGCCTTCCATGATCGGTCTCATCATGTTGATGGGTATTGCCACCAAGAATTCGATCTTGTTGGTCGAATACGCCATCATGGCGCGTCGCGGCCATGCCAATTCACCACCCATGTCGCGCTGGGATGCCTTGCTAGACGCTTGCCATAAACGGGCGCGCCCGATCGTCATGACCACCATTGCGATGGGTGCCGGCATGCTGCCGATCGCATTGGGCCTTGGGGTGGATCCAAGCTTTCGCGCACCCATGGCAATTGTGGTGATCGGCGGTTTGATTACCTCGACCTTCCTGAGCTTGCTGGTGATCCCGGTCTTGTTCACGTATGTTGACGATCTGATGCAATGGGTGGGCAAGCTCGGACGCAAAAAGGCAGTCGTGGAGAAACTGGCTTGAGCTAGAGGCGGGACACGACCGGTCGGAGGCATTGTCGGGTTAAAACCCGACCTTGCGCAGATTTGGTCGGGTTTTAACCCGACAGCCTGCCGGCATTTTATTCAAAAGAAAGCACGTCCAGCCTATGCATATTGTCAGTCCGCCGCTGGAACAGGTTCTGAAACACCCGCTGGTATTTGTACTCAGCACCCTGAAAGGCTTCCGCGCCAATCAAGGCTTATTGCTGGCGGGTGCGGTCGCGTATTACGCCTTGCTGTCGATCATGCCGCTGCTGATCCTGACGGTGATCGTACTGTCGCATGTGATCGATCAGGCCGCTTTGCTGCAAACGCTGGGCCATTATCTGGAATGGCTGGTGCCTGGCCAATCAAAAGCCATCGTCGGCGAACTGGCTAATTTTCTGCTGCATCGGGACGTGGTTGGCTGGGTCTTGCTGGGTACCATGCTGTTCTTCAGCTCGCTCGCATTTACCGTGCTGGAAAACGCGATGTCGGTCATCTTCACCCACCGCGTCGCAGTGCGCCGCCGCCACTTCCTGATCTCGGCGCTGCTACCGTATTGCTACATCTTTTTTCTCGGACTGGGCCTATTACTGGTGACGCTGGTATCGGGCGGCTTGCAAGTGCTGGGGCAGGAAAGCATTGAATTCCTTGGCCATAGCTGGTCTCTGCATGGCGTATCTGGCGTGCTGTTTTATCTGCTCGGCCTGGGTGGCGAAATTTTTGTGCTGACCTCCATTTATCTGGTCATGCCGAACGGCCGTCTCTCGATCAGTCATGCCCTGATCGGTGGCGTCAGCGCTGCACTGCTGTGGGAAATCACGCGTCATATACTGGTCTGGTATTTCGCCACCTTGTCGCAAGTAAACATTGTCTACGGTTCCCTGACCACTGCCATCGTGGTGCTGTTAAGTCTTGAAATCGCCGCCACCCTGTTCTTATTCGGGGCCCAGATCATTTCGGAATACGAGCGCTTGGGCAAGAATGAGCAAGCCGTCGAGGTGCCGGTATTTCATACGGATTGAAGATAAATATGGGGAGTATATCGAAAAATACCTATTGCTGCGCTCGTATTTTGCGGCTTAAATTTAATACTATAGCCAGTATATTTTTTGGTTTTGTGCGGTACATGCCTGCCCCCGTTGTACAAACTCGTTATAGCCCGCCTCCCGCCGCCGTCAATTTTGAAAGATGCCTTGATGAACCATGATTTTCTGATTCGCCAGACCAACCGTATTGCGGTCTATGCCACTGCCGCACTGATTTACTGGGCCTTTGTATTTCTTTTGATTACAGTGTTTGACTTGAAGATTTTTCGTGAACGCATGACCGAAACTTTCGTGTTCAGTCTGCTCGGCATTTTCGCTGTTTTAGGCGGCGCCATCGTCCTCAATGTCATGTCGAATTTATCCAAAATATCTGCTGCCGTTTCCGGCAAAAATCTCCTTTCGGATACAACAGACACCAAGCCCACCGTCAGCCCATCGTGGAGATGGCAGACCATCGCGGCCGCGTTGTCGTTCCCCTTGATTGCTGCGGCGCTATTTGCCGGTGATCTGCTGTCGGCTGAGAGGAAAAAAGATTTACTGGTCAGTTCAGCGCGCAAACTGGTGGCCGAAAACCAGAATGGGCTTGCCGCCTTGGCTGACTACCAGTTTGGTAACGAGTATGTGGTGAAAGCCTATAACACCATGGATGTGATCAAGAAAATCGACAATCGCCTGCCGGAAGTAATGATTATTTTCCCTGATGAAATCGCGGGAAAAAAGGTATTCATGGCGTTTGGCGCAAATCGTTACATTGACGAAAATAAGCCGTTGGATAAATCTGCATTTATCTACTCTGCGTCGCAAGATGAGCGAGAGTATTTAGCCGGTATCTTCGCCAGCAAAGAAGTAACGACCAAATTTCACGCAGAAAAAGGCAATTACCAACTCTATTTTCCTACCCTGGTGTCAGGGAAAAAAATTGTTCTCTATTTTTCTGACCGCCAGCGCTATGGAAAATTCGGTTCGTGATCTTTCGCGTCCGGTTTTGCGTGATTCG
>JAZKIX010000017.1:8988-9413 GCA_040384645.1 Pseudomonadota bacterium
CAAACCACCGTCGCCTAAAAGCCGAAGAAGAACAAACCATGCTGCAATTTAACCCAACTACGAGCTCTGCAACACGACGCTTGCCAGTGGCGCCGCTCAAACTAAAGGAAAAAAATCATGCTGCTCAAAGATAAAGTTGCTGTCATTACCGGTGGCGCCAGCGGCATCGGCAAAGAAATTGCCTTGGAGTATGCCCGCGCCGGCGCCAAAATCGTCATCGCCGATCTGGCGCTTGACGCTGCCACCGCTGCGGCCAATGAAATCGTGCAAGCCGGCGGCATCGCCATGGCAGTCGCGATGAATGTCGCTGACGAGGCGCAAGTGGACCAAGGCATCGCCGACGCCGTGGCCGCTTACGGCAGCGTTGATGTGTTGATCAGCAATGCCGGCATCCAGATCATTAGCCCCATTGTCGACCTCAGTCT
>JAZKIX010000017.1:9427-21155 GCA_040384645.1 Pseudomonadota bacterium
GATCCACCTCGACGGCGCTTTCCTCACCACCCGCGCCTGCATGCGCGCCATGATCGCCTCCGGCAAGGGCGGTTCGATCATTTACATGGGATCGGTCCATTCGCACCTGGCCTCGCCCTTAAAAGCGCCTTACGTCGCGGCCAAGCATGGCTTGCTCGGTCTGGCCAAAGTGGTCGCCAAAGAGGGCGCTAAAGACAATATCCGCGCCAACGTGATTTGCCCCGGATTCGTGCGCACACCGCTGGTCGATAAACAAATCCCGGAACAAGCAAAAACGCTCGGCATTAGCGAAGCCGATGTCATCAAGAACGTGATGTTGAAAGATACTGTGGACGGCGAATTTACGACCGTGCAAGACGTGGCGCAAACTGCAATTTTCCTCGCCAGCTTCGGTTCCAATGCACTGACCGGGCAATCGATCACGGTCAGCCACGGCTGGCATATGCAATAAAAACGCATGCAATAAACTTAAATCAACCGTCTCAATCGGTCAAAGAAGCGCCTCATGCTAGTACTCGGGCGCTGCTGCGAGCACTGCAGCAAAGCGCTCGCAGCCGACTCTTAAGATGCACGTATCGGTTCCTACGAATCTCGGCCGCAATCAAGGCGATACCGCCTGAGCGGCGCTAACGCCACCGCCAGAAGGCTATTCATGCCAGACATCATCGGAATCGACCACATCTACATTACCGTGTCCGAGTTGGCACGCTCCGAACAATTCTATGACCGCGTCATGCCGCTGCTTGGTTTTCGCAAAAACACGTTTGTAATTGGCGGCGATCCGCATATCCAATACTTCAACCGCCATTTTGGCTACGTCTTGCGCCCTGCGAAATCTGCTGCACCACACGATGCGACTTCACCCGGTTTGCATCATCTTTGCCTGCGGGTCGCATCGATAGACGATGTCAAGACTGTCGCGACGCAATTGCAAGTCGCTGGCATTGCCGCCAGCGACGCCCATCTTCATTCAGTTTATGCACCGGATTATTGGGCAACCTATTTTGCCGACCCGGACGGTATCCGGCTGGAAGTTACCAACTACCGGCAAGAGCGCCAGCAGCGCCACGATGCGTGGGAGCAGTTACCTGATCAAATTTAAATATCATCTGAAGGCTTCAATACCGCGGTTCTTCCACTGTACTTAAAGGGACACATGACAAGAGAAAACTATGCCTCCGGCGCACCGTGGGAAGCGGTCGTTGGCTATTCACGCGCGGTCAAGGTCGGCCCGCACATCCATGTGTCAGGCACCACCGCTACCGATGGCCAAGGCGGCATCGTCGGCATCGGCGATCCCTACGCCCAAGCGATCCAGTGCCTGCGCAATATCGAGACAGCGCTAGCCAAAGCCGGCGCATCCATGCGCGATGTGGTGCGAACCCGGATCTACGTGACCGATATTTCAGAATGGGAAAAAGTCGGCAAAGCGCATGGCGAATTTTTTAAAGACATTATGCCGGCCACCAGCATGGTCGAAGTCCGTAAGCTGATTTCACCGGAAATTTTGGTTGAGATTGAAGCAGATGCGTTTGTGGGGTAAGTACGATCGACGCAGGCGAAGTCTGTTTTTGAACGGATTTCTCACCGACGAATAGTATGGTGCGGTGGCAATTGAAGATAACCCACCAGTGGCAATTTAAGCCTTGATTTAAGACGATATTGCAGTTTTTGGGCGGGCTTTCTGACCGCATGGGAGGCATTAATCCTTCACCAATGAATGGCCGGGTAAAAACTTTCAGTTACAGGCTTTCAATATATTGTCAAAATATAGTTAGTGTTGAAATGCCCCTCACGGACGCACCAATGCTCTCCGTAAAGAAGAAAACCGCTTTCCTCAAGCAACAATTGGACGGGAGCTTGGTCAACTTCCCGCCGTCGTACTTAAAATAATTGAGCGTTTGTAGTAGGCAACAGCTTTGCTTAATCAAAACACAGTCGATCGAATTTGATGTACGTCACCCCAAAAAGAAAGAAATCATTGAATGAAAAATAGTTCGAGCCGAGTGCTCACCGCATTATCGGGCATCGCATTGTTGGCAGCTTGTTGTGGCGCCGCCAATGCAGCAACGCCAAAACTGGCAGCTGGGTACGATTATTCAGTGGGATTAAGTGCCGATGGCAAAACCTATGGTTGGGGCAGCGATGCCCATGGCGAACTGGCTATCGGACGTGTAGTTGAGGCATCTGTTCCTCAAACCGTCCCTGATCTGAATCTAGGACAAGGCGCAGGAAAGCACAGTCTAGCCTCGGGATCCGAATTCAATGTTGCGCTGAAGTTGGACGGCAGCGTGTGGACTTGGGGATCGAATTACGCAGGCCAGCTCGGTGACGGCACTATCAGCGATCACTCTGTACCGGCCAAGGTACCTGGGCTAACCAATGTAGTAGCGGTCGCGGCCGGAACCTGGCATACGCTTGCCGTTAAGTCGGACGGTAGTGTTTGGACCTGGGGGCGCAACGATTCTGGCCAACTTGGAGATGCAACAAATGTCCCTAAGAATTCGCCTGTGATTGTCTCTGGCGTTACCGATGCCGCTGCAATATCGGCGGGAATTTTGCATTCAATTGCGCTCACATCAGACGGCAATGTATGGACTTGGGGATCGAATGAGCTCGGTGAGCTCGGTGACGGCACGATGAATGATCGTTCGTTTCCGGGAAAAGTCGCCGGACTCAGTGGCGTGGTCGCCGTGGCAGCCCACTCCCGTCATAATCTTGCCCTTAAATCCGATGGAAGCGTGTGGGCATGGGGTTCAAATTATTCGGGCCAACTTGGTGATGGCACTACGGAGAATCGCTCTGTTCCCGTGCAGGTAGTTGGACTCAAAGACGTGATTGCGTTAGCGGCCGGCGATTCGCACAGCCTTGCTCTCAAGTCTGATGGCAGTCTCTGGACTTGGGGATTTAACGGCTATGGACAATTGGGTGACGGTGGCACGAACGATCAGTACACGCCTATTCTCATTGGCTATAGTTTTCGTGAGGTGGCCGCCGGAGCTACTCACTCGCTGGCGCTTAAGGCAGATGGTACTGCTTGGTCATGGGGCTGGAACTATCATAGCCAGCTTGGCGATGGAATCCCGTCATATCAACGCAACAGCCCGGCGCAAATAATTGGCGTTACTAACTTTGTCGCATTGGCCGGTGGTGGTTTTAATTCATTGGCTGCAAAATCTGACGGCAGCGTGTTGACGTGGGGCGACAATGCCTATGGTCAACTCGGCGACGGCAAATTGGCAAAAAATTCATTACCAGTACTCAGTACCGCGCTCAACGGAATTACCGCAATATCTGCAGGCAATATGCCCGATGCGGCACCGTTTCAGACCCATGCTTTGGCACTCAATGCCGACGGCGGCGTCCTGGCATGGGGGAATAATCTTTTTGGCGCTCTCGGTGACGGTACCACCACAAATTCCTCCACCCCGATCAATGTACATGGTTTGACAGGAGCGATGGCAGTTGCATCCGGATGGGATCACAGTCTTGCCATGAAAGCCGATGGCACTCTCTGGTCTTGGGGCTCCAACGGCAATGGAGCTCTCGGCGACGGGACGACAACTAACCATTTATTGCCGGCGCAGATTGCCGGCCTCACAAGTGTGGCGGCGGTAGCTGCCGGCTGGCAGTATTCGGTCGCGCTCAAGTCGGACGGTAGTGTTTGGGCATGGGGGTTTCCAGGTGGAGCGTTACAAAATGGCATTGTGCCGACAAAGGTTAGCGGGATCAGCAATGTGATTGCTGTCGCTGCGGGTGCCTGGCAGCATATTCTTGCGCTGAAATCCGATGGCACTGTCTGGAGCTGGGGACTCAATATGAATGGCCAGCTCGGTGACGGTACAACCAATAGCAGAGTGATTCCGATGCAGGTAGCTGGCCTTGCCAACATTGTCGCCGTGGCGGCTGGCGAACGTCACTCCCTGGCAGTCGGTGCAGACGGTAGCGTATGGTCGTGGGGATCCAACTATACCGGTCAACTTGGCGACGGTACGTCTATAGATCGTTTGCTTCCGGTAAAGTTGGCTGGATTGAACAACGTCGTTGCGATTGCGGCGGGAAATGCGCATAGTCTTGCCCTGCTTGCTAACGGGCAGGTCATGGCTTGGGGTAGTAACCGCGCAGGACAGCTTGGGGATGGCACATTCGAAACACGCATGACACCGGTGCAGGTGATCAATCGAAACGGCGATGGCTTGCTCAATTTAAATACTATTGGATTGAACGTTATTGAATCGCCCCGTAGCATTGCAACGCCTATTACAACCATCGAGTTTTACAACACCACACTTGATCATTATTTCATCACGTCGGATGAAGATGAGGCCAAATCCATCGACGGCGGTAGCGCGGGTGCCGGCTGGGTACGTACCGGTAATAACTTCAAGGCTGGCGGAAAGAAGTCTGTTTGCCGTTTTTATGGTAGCCAGTCACCTGGTCCTAACTCGCATTTTTATACGGTCGATGTCACTGAGTGCAGTGCGCTCAAGAAATTAGCGTTGGCCACGCCAACCACGCAGAAGCGCTGGAATTTTGAGCACATCAATTTTCTCTCGACACCTGCTATCTCAGGTGCTTGTTTGCCTGGAACACTGCCGGTGTATCGCGCCTATAACAATGGGTTTGCGCGCGGTGTTGACAGCAACCATCGGCTTACCGTTAGCCGCGCAGCCATACAAGAGGTTGTGGCACGCGGCTGGATTGATGAAGGCGTGATGATGTGCGCGCCCGAATGACTGCATATTCGCATTAAAAAAGCCACTCATTCGCGTTTCAATTAAGCCACGCTTTCGCATAATGAAGAAGCCACCCATTCGCGTTTAGATTAAGCCACTTCGTAATTCAAAGGGCAATCGCTTGTCGTAGAGAACAATAGATTTGTGTGCGCCAAGGATTGGAACTATGCCACCGTCAGCTAAGGCCGATGGTGGACAAAATTTGAGGTTCGCAATGCTATTGAATTGACATTGGATTTTCTTCAAAGTTGGAGCAAAAATTCGCGGGCGACAGATTTACCGATACGCGGTGTTCAATTTTTCTTTCGCCGACCGTTGTTCCATGGGTATTTTTACCCACGGAACTATTGATGTGATTAAGCTATTTTCCTTTTTCGTCTCATTGATTCTCCCGATAATTTGAGTATATGAGAACTGTGTAGTGGTCAAGTCATTCCGGTCTGCCGCCAATGTGCTTGCCGGCGTGGAGCTCATGCACATAACCCGCAAAGGCCAGTTAGGAGTCGGCGGCGCCGCTGTCATGTCGTTCGCTGACCAGTTTTACTGTCTGGCCGGACAAGTCCGTCCAAACTGAAGGGCACCTGCTCGCTGGCGCGAAATCTCGGCCTGAATTCTCGTAACGCGACAGAACCCCATGCCCCTCCTGAACGTTGCTAGTACGGTGAGCCGTCCTTATGCGTGAAGATCCACTGACCGTTCTAATTGATCGCCACGAGATCCTCATTCGGATAATGCACCACATCGCCCGCGCTACGGTCCCCAACTTCAAGGTAAAAAGCATCGTCAGCGCTCACGTTGATCAACCGGTGGGCATCGCCGCTGCCGGCCTTAAAGCCGGCGCAAATACCGGCTGACAGCACTGTCTTGCCTTCATCCGTGTGCAGCGTGGCTTGACCCGAAACAATATAAACGAATTCATCCTGCAGCGTATGCGCGTGGCGCCGCGCGGAGCTAGCGCCGGGCGCCATGCGGGTGAGGTTAACGCCAAAGTTAGTCAGCCCAAACTGCTCGCCCAGTTGGCGCTTTTCGCGACCTTGTATGCGTGAGGCGAACGGTTCCGGATACACCGCCGCTTGGTGCGCGCTGGTACGTCGACGGCACACACAGCGGTGGGGAATGGCTGGTTCGGCATCATACCTCACGATATATTAATAACCTGTCCGGTGTAGTCCAACTGGCCGTACGGTGCCAACTGGTTGGTATGCTAACTGACTGACCGGTCGCCGCTGGCTGCCAGTAACCTAGCTCTGGCCCTCGGTAGTGGGTATTAATATGACCTGAGCAGCGCGCGGGCGGCGGCGGCCTGGATCGCCTTTTCCGCTTCCGCATGGCTCCAGCCGCATTCCCCGACCAGCAGGTTCCAATATTGGACGGAGCAGGAGGCCCACAGATACTCCGCCGCCTTGCGCGCCGTCCACCCATCCGCCAGAGCGCCGTCGCGCTGTATCGATTTCGTCAGGGTAGCGAAAAAGGCGCGCAACTCGCTCATCCGGTCTGTCCAGGCCGCCTCGGCGTCGGCATCGGTCGCGCGCATGCGGATGAGGTCCGTCGCGACCGGATGGATCTTGGGCACGAAGGCGAGCCATGCCGCCAGACAGGCGCGGAGCCGGTCGGCCGGATCCATCAGTTGCAGGCCGGCATCGAACCCCTCCCAGATCTCGAACCGCTCGTCGGCGCGGCGGACCAGCGCGGTCAACAGGGCGCCGCGCGAGCCGAATTAGTGGTGGATCAACTGCCGGGTGACGCCGGCGACAGCCGCGATCTCCGTCATCGAGACCACCGACCCGCGTTCCGCCATCAATTCCCAGACGGCATCCAGGATCTCGGATTTCGTCCTGTCCGATTTTCTATTTTTTGACATGCGTCAAAATCCATATATAATTTGTCACACGTCAAATTATATGGAGAAATCACGATGAGAGCAAAGGATGAAATCGACGGCCGGGTCGCCCGGCTTCTCGAGGCATATGGAAATGGAGATGACGGATCTTCGCCGACGGAAGCCGCATGGCGGCGATTGCTGGAACGCGATCCGGACCAGCCGGTCACACTGATTAACTATTTCAAACTTCGACAGGATGCGCTCTATCCGCCGACTGCCGCCCTGGGCGGTTCGGGCCGGGAGGCCTTCGACCGCTATACCGCGGTCAGCGTCCCTTCGATGCAAAGCGCGGGCGGGGAATTCTTGTTCGTCGGGCCGGTCGAAGGCGGTTTCATGGGTGCGCAGGTGGAATGGGATATCGCCGCGATCGGGCGTTATCCGACCACGGACGCGCTGTTGAGCCTGTTCGACATTGTCGCCTATCGCGATTGCTACACCCACCGCACCGCTGCCTGCGAAAGGCAACAGGTCACGATCTGCGATGGTTAGAGGCGTCGTCTTTGACGTTACGCGGCGACCGTATCGTAAGCGTCGGCTTAGCACCGTCTTGAGCATCGGCGGTAAAAGGTAAACGATCACGCTGCGGTATAAGCCCGTCGGCCGGCCAGGTCATGCAGGCCCGACCGTAGCAGATTGTTGGCGAATATCTCATTCCATAACCGTGGCGTGAGCTGATGCACGAGGGACGCAGGATGTTGGCCGACACGCTGCAGCACGTCGACGAAGTAGTCGTACGGATTGATGTCGTGCAGCCGATAGGTGGCCAGCAGGCTATGGACAATGCCAACGTGCCTGGCGCCCAGCTCGGTCTAGCTGAACAGCCAGTTCTTGTTACCCATCGGGATCACTCGCAGCGCGCGTTCGAGCTGGTTCGTGTCGATTGATACCTCCGGGTCATCCAGGTAGACCGACAGGCCGACACGTCGCTCACGGATATACGCCAGCGCACCCAGGAAGGGACTGCTCGGCAGGAAGCCCTGCTTGTCGAACTGCTCGCCGATCCATACCAAGAAGCGTTCGAGAACAGGTTTCCCATGGGGCAGTTTTTTGAGCCCAACTGGGAAGAAGACAGGCACGTGCGCTGGAAAATCGGGATGGCGGATGATGCGCCATTCGCCGGGGCCGGTCTGTACCGTGCATGGCAGGACGAAGATGGGCAGACTTCATTTGCCTTTGCCCAGATCACCATCAATGCGGATGAACATCCGCTGCTCAAACGCTTTCACCGCTAGGGCGAAGAAAAACGTTCGCTGGCTATTATTTCTACTGAAGAATATGACGACTGGCTCTCGTGCAAGAATCCCGAGTTCGCAAGGACGTTTCTGAAACCGTTCCCGGCAGAGAAACTGCGTGCTGCGCCGGCACCGAAACCGGCCAAGGCAAAACGTCAAAAGGCAAGCTCGGATGTGCCTGCCAACTTGGATTTGTTTTAATGGGAGTATTTAGTGAAAGGAAAATTAATGTACTGTAGTCCCTCTGATTATGCAGTAATGAAGCGAATTTGCCTTTAGGATTTTTTGCATTGTCGGCAATGCCAGGTAGCGAACAAGTCGAGGACCATACAAAGATGCATAGTAGTATCGATGGGCGCCGTTAAATACGTCCTCTCGTTAGCGACCATGGCACCGTCGCAATGCAGCCCACGGCACATGATTGGCTTGCGCCGGCAAATTTCGCCGGCACAGCGCATCGACACGCGCATCGGTTTGCCAATAGAGGAACCTGCCACAAAGACCTGCTATCAAAATCTGGCATGTAATCCATTTGAACAGTCCTCAGCCAAAGCCGGGAACGTTACGCGGTATCAGTTGTGATGGCGCTCTTGCTTTTTGCCACCGCCAGCCCCGGTATCCTTGCCGGCCTTATCATGGCTTTTTGCGTCGCCGCTAGACTTCTTATCTTGACCTGAATTTCCGTCAATAGATTTCATATCCGATTCAGTTTGTTGATCCTGAGTTGGAATGTTGGACTTGGAGGGCGTCGAAGATTTGCTTGTCATGATAATTCCTAGAGGTTGAGATGAAAGGTTCGTTGCGGATGAAACAATACCATCGCCTTCCATGAAAATTTGTAGGAGAAAACGGACTTACTCGTAGTCCATAGCCGCCGGTATCGAAGGAATGACGCTGCATTCGCTCGCCAGCAGCCGTGTCTATACGAGCTATAGAGCGACCTACATCGTTACCGGATTATCTGGTTATGGGCGGCCGTTTACCCCTATCTGGACCGATGGCGTCGGCGTCGCTATAGCGTTACTGGGCGCGAGGGTAATTGCACTTGGTCAGTGACCGTCAAATAACAAATCAGATCCGTAGGTGGCGCATGTGTTCATCTGTAAGTACGTTACCTCAGCTCCTGAGCCAGCCCGATGAGAATTCCCTCCGAGCCCCGGATGTAGCCGAGTTGATACGTGTGTTGATACCAGAACACTTCGCTGACAAGCGCCGCGCCGCGTTTGCAGAGTCGGGCGAGCGTATCGCCGATGTCGTCCACGGAGAATTTGACGCGCTGGTAACCGAGAGCGTTCACCGGGGCGCTCAGGACAGTTTTTCTAAAAGAACGATGTTTTCTAAATTATTTTTAACTTATTCTAATTTGGCGATATCCTCGCCACCGAGCGCATTACCTAACTGGTCAACGTCCATGGGGTCAGCGTTTATTGGCATAAGGAACGTCGCCATTGACTCAGTGAAACATCGCGAGCGCGGGCCTGGATGTAACGAGGATCTTCGACTGCGCCATGCACATTGGTGCCGGAACATTGACCTTCAAGTGCTTGTTGTGCGCACCAGAAATTGGCCGGTCATTTATATGAAACGCTGTTTTCCTGAAGGCGGCCGTATTGAAAATGTAACGCTGCCGCAGCGCAGCAAAATTTTGATCGTGGTAAGCCAAAATTGTGGCAATCCGTCTACGTTTCATGATCCACTAGCGAATATTCGCGCATACTAACCGCTTATTCGAGCTTCGACAACAGTCCGGATTGTCGTCCAAGTTCACGCCGTCGGCGTTGTAAGTCATGCTTGATGCCGGCAGTCGGCAGTCGGCAGTCGGCAGTCGGCGAGCGCGTGAGCCGTGAGGCCGCTCCTTTAGCCGGTAGCTCTTGCCCTCAAACTCGAGGGCTCTGTCGCGTTAAGCAAAAATCCTAAAAATCTAACCACAATTGATAGTGCCGGTTTTAATAATTGTCTACCTGTCGTAGGTCAGGTGAGGCTAAAAAATTAATGCAACAGAGCCCCAAAGAATGGGTAGTATCATCACCTCCCCCGCATTTAGGGATTTAACATGAGGTTTACGACTAGCTTGCGCGCATTGGCGACCGAACTTGCCATCTTGGGAGCACTGGCCGGGGCGTGCTTCGCCGCGCGCGCGGATCCGGCCCCTTCAATGGCATGCTCAAGGTTGATCAAGGTGGCGATCAGCCCGATTGGCCGCTCGATGATGGTTTCGGGCAACGGCGCAGTGACCGGCATCGTGCGAGATTTCCTCGATTTGGTGTCGCAGCGTTCCGGCTGCGCATTCGACTACATGGTAGTGCCCAGAGCCAGGGCGTTCGCCATGCTGGAAAAGGGCAATATCGACGTCGTGCCAGCCGTCAATCGCACTGACCAACGCGATCAATGGGGGAAATTTGTGCATCTTTATGATAATCGACCGATGCTGATCGCCTTTAAGGAGCGGCTACCATCGGCGCTTGGGCTTGCACAATTAATCGACGGCCCGACGAGCATCGGAGTCGTACGCGGCTACGATTATGGTCCAGCCTACGCCGCCTTGCTCAGCGATCCTCGTATGCAGACGCGCGTGTCCCTGGTGCTCGACCCTGAGATGAGCGCACGCATGCTCGTCGCAGGTCACATAGATGCCGTTCTAATGGCGCCTTCGGCTTTCGTCGATGCCGCCGAGCTAGCTGGAATAGTCGACCTGGTTTTCGTCACGCCAGTAGATGGCCTGCCATTTGCGCCGGCCGGCATGTATTTCGCAAGGCGCGGAGTGGACGCCACGGACCAGGCCAAGGTGGAGACCGCAATCGATTTTTTGGTGAAGCGCGGTGAGTATAGTCGTCTCCTCAAGAAATACTATGCCAATCCGCGCTGGGCGCTGGGTAACCTGAAAAGTACCTCGACCGCTTCACAAATGCCATAACACCTGTTGGACACGGACCATCCAACGGCTCTAATGGAATGGACGCCCTCTTTCAAAACGGCATCAGAGTGCCAAAATAGGAATGGCATCACCCCCTAATGAAAGGGGCGTCCATTCCATTAGAACCATTTTTAGCGTTGACAACTTTCCTTTCCGCTACGGTTAGCGATAATACTTTTTAATCGACTTGACCCAAATTCATGCGACCGACAACAGCTGACGGGCTCGACCCGTCAGCTGTGATGCCTAGAACAATAGCAATTGAAGCACAGGCACGATGTTGTTACCGCGCGTTGGCGTGACTGGCAATGCGCTAGCTGCTACTCCGCTGCCACCGCTATTGTTGGCCACCACGCTGCAGCTGTAACTGACGCCCCCTAGCATGCCACGAACCACCACCGGTGAAGCGGTGCCCGTTGCCGTGCGTGTGGGCTTACCGCTGGCAGTGCAGGTCACGGTGTAGCTGGCAATGGCACTGGTGGCGCTATTTGCCGGGGCGGTAAATGAGACGCTCACTTTGCCGGCGCCGGCAATGGCAACGACATTGGTGGGCGCACCAGGCACAGTGGGCGTTACGGTCCACTGCGCGTAGAGCGTGACGGCCGCTGAGCCCATGGCGAAGTTCGAGGCCGCCGCCCGGGCGGTGCCGCTGCCATCGGCGGCGGTGTTCCAGCCGGCAAAGGTGTAGCCCGTTTTGACCAGGGCGCCGCTATTGCCCGTCACCGTGACAGTGGCGCCATTGGCATAGGTTGCCGCGTCCACCGGCACAGTGCCGCCGGTAGAACCATTGCCGCTATAGGTGACGCTGTAGGTCGGAATCAATGTCCATTGCGCATAGAGCGTGACATTGGCACCCGGCATGGCAAAGGTTGAGGCCGCTGCCTGACTGGTGCCTGAACCATTGGCGGCGGTGTTCCAGCCGGCAAAGGTCGAGCCGGCTTTGACCAGGGCGCCGCTATTGCCC
>JAZKIX010000018.1:0-13672 GCA_040384645.1 Pseudomonadota bacterium
GGTCATGTTGGGCGCGTCGTACACCTTCCAAAAAAATGAACATGTCCGGGTCGACCTGATTTACGCCCACGTCTCGGAGCGCGCCCAACTCTGGATTGACATCTTCGGCATTGTATTTTTCTTGTTTCCCTCATGCATATTATTTACTTGGCTATCGTGGCATTCGCTGTTTCTCCCATCGTGGGAAATCCTTGAAGGCTCCAGCAATTCCGGCGGCCTGCCGCGCTACCCGATCAAGTTGATCGTACCGCTCGGATTTGCCCTGCTGACGCTACAAGGCGTCTCTGAATTAATCAAGCGCATCGCCGCCCTGACCGGCCGAGCGCACCTCGAAGCCCATTACGAAAGACCGGTTCAATGATTCCATTAGAGTATATGCCGCCGCTGATGTTCGGCGGCTTGGTGCTGTTCATGCTGGTCGGATTCCCGGTCGCGTTTTCCTTGATGGCGGTGGGCTTGTCGTTTGGTTTGCTGTCGATCCACCTCGGTTTTTTCAGCGTCAATTTTATGCAGGCGGTACCGCAACGTATTTTCGGCAGTGTGCTGGCCAACGATCTATTACTGGCGATTCCGTTTTTTACCTTCATGGGGGCCATCCTTGAGAAATGCGGGCTGGCCGAAGAGATGCTCGATTCCATGGGCCAGCTATTCGGCCCGATCCGCGGCGGCCTCGGCTATTCGGTCATCATCGTCGGCTTTATCCTGGGCGCCATTACCGGCACCGTGGCGGCGCAAGTGATTGCGATGGCGATGATTTCTCTGCCGGTGATGATGCGCTACGGCTACAACATGCGCTACACCACCGGCGTGCTGGCCGCATCGGGCACCATCACCCAACTGGTGCCGCCGTCACTGGTATTGGTGGTGCTGGCTGACCAGCTCAAGACTCCGACCGCCAGCGCCGACGTCGGCAGCATGTATTTGGGTGCCTGGGGCCCATCCCTGATGCAGATTGCCTTATTCATGCTCTACACCTTCGCCCTGTCGCGTATCAAGCCCGATTGGCTGCCAGCCGTGCCGAAAGAATTCCGCACGGTGCAAGGTTGGGCGCTGTGGAAAAAATGTCTGCGCGGCATCGTCCCCTCTGCCGTACTGATTTTCATGGTGCTGGGCACCATGATGCTCGGTATCGCCACCCCGACCGAATCGGGTGCGATGGGCGCACTGGGCGCCGTCATCCTGGCCGTATTGCGCGATAAAGAATTTTCCAATAAAGACAAATGGATGGCGCGTGTCGGCATGATTGGCTTGACCGTAGCCGCCTTGGTGGCTTTGCTGTTTTATAAACAGGATATCGGCATCGACAAATCCGTCAAACCCCTGCTGCAAGGGGGCCTAGTCCTGACCTACATCGCCATTGCATGGTTGATCATGCGGGCGGCGCAGATCACGGAACTACGTAAATTGATCGTACTCGGCTACCAATCCACCATGCGTGTTACCGCGATGGTGGTATTCATCCTGATCGGCTCGACCTGCTTCTCGGTGGTGTTCCAGGGCGTCGATGGCGGCCCTTGGGTAGAGCACTTATTTACCTCCTTGCCAGGCGGCTGGGTCGGCTTCCTGATCGTGGTCAACTTGTTCATTTTCTTCCTCGCGTTTTTCCTCGATTTTTTTGAGATTGCCTTCATCGTAGTGCCCATACTGGCGCCTATCGCCGAAAAAATACTGTCGCCGGTTTTACTCGACAGCATGGGTAGCCAGGCCGCTGCCTCATCCGCAGCGTTGGTATGGTTCGGCGTCATGCTATGCGTGAACATGCAAACGTCCTTCATGCATCCACCCTTCGGTTTCGCCCTGTTCTACCTGCGCGGCGTGGCGCCAAAAGAAGTAAAAAGTTCCGATATCTACTGGGGGGCTTTGCCGTGGGTCGGTTTGCAAATGATCATGGTGGTGTTGGTGATGTTCTTCCCGGTAATGGTCACCGGATTGATGGACAAGGGCTCGTCGGCGCCAGTAACCAATAACCTCGTCATCGAACAGGCTGTGCCAACCGCAAACGAAAAAGAAACTGAAACGCAGACCGAGGATGCGCCATCGGAGTTTAAATTCGAAGAACCTAAATAGTAAAAGCCGCATTGTCAAACAAGCCCCGCAATCAAATGCGGGGCTTTTTTTATCTGCAACCCATTGAAAGTATGCTTGAATGATCCATTAAAGCGTTAGCCTGGGCGACTCCACGCTGGCTATTGGATTTTTCGCTAAAGCCAAACCAACTAATCAACACCATGAACCCAAACCCAGAAGACTTAGCCGCCCTATTCCGCACGCTCTCCGACGAAGAACTTGCGCTTCAAGGGTCATCGGGCATGCTGTCAGAACTTGCGCAATCGATTGCACAGGCAGAGGCCACTGCGCGCGGCCTGCTATTGCCTGGCTTCGTCCCGCTCGAACCGCAGGAAGTGCGGTATGGCGACATGCAGATCGTGGAAAAGAACCTGACGCCGACCGAAGCCCATGTGCTGTGCGTTTGCCTGCAAGTAGCGGGTGTGCCGGCTACAGTGGGCGACGTCAATCTGGTGCAAACCTATTCCTTGCTGTCGATTGCGGTGGGCGGTGCATGTGTACGGGTACCGCCAGCTTTCGTCGCTGAAGCGCGGGAAGTGATCGCCGCCTATAAACGTGGCGAGTTCAGACTCGATGATGATTTCGATGTCGATAATCCGAATCAATAACAGGCGCTGATATAAGCCAGATGCTATCCGGCAGTGACACCGGTGCCGGCCCGCCGCAGGCGCAAGACCAGCGCGATAAAGCAGGCGCACAGGCCAATAGAAACGGCCAATTCACCCGGTGCTGCCGGGATAATCAAGATGAAGCCCCTGCCCTTGATCAGGGCAGAAAAACTCGATACACAAAACGGCATCAGGAACAGCCGAAAAATTTGCCATTTATCGGTGCCGGCAGAAATCTTGCCGCCGATGCTCAGTACCAAGGCCACGCCGATAAAGGCGCTGATGCCAAGCGAGTTGAGCCAGATCGCCGGCGACGGATCGAAGTGGTGCGCAGCGGTGCTGAGATACCAAATCAGGTAACACCACAGCACGATTTTGCCGGTCGCGAGGGCGCCGAAATAGCGGCAGAGTTTGGCGGGAATATGCATGCTTGAAGTCCCCGGTGCGTAGTGGTTACGGCGTGTCCGAACGAGTTTTTTGGTCTGAAATGTGGCTGTAAAGCTCAAAAACAGGTAAATAATACTGGGTAGTGTATTTTTAAAGACGCAATGAAAACGTGCGGGATAGGCCGTGTTTTGGCCTATACCCCCTATATAGTCCGTGTTTTCTCAATAGTTATTCAATTCGGTGGAATGCGCTGGTTTTCTCCCTCCCTTTCAAGTCACTCTGCTAAAGGCGCTCGGCCTGACGGGAAGGCTGGGATGGGTTTTTTTCGCGGAAATTGCATAAGAAACCCATCCCCACCCTAACCCTCCCCTTGAAGGGCGGGAACTTTTAAATCAAGCAGCCTCTTTCATCGCCGGATGCGCTTGCCGGTGATACAGGAATTCCAGCACCGCAGTCCGGTATTGCATATACAGCGGATCTTGCGCCAGGGCGACCCGGTCACGCGGACGTTGCAATTGCACTGACAGGATTTCGCCGATGGTGGCGGCCGGGCCGTTGGTCATCATGACGATGCGGTCCGACAGCAAGACTGCTTCGTCCACATCGTGCGTAACCATGACGACGGTAGAACTAGTCTTGGCGACGATCTTCAGCAACTCGTCTTGCAGGTGGGCGCGGGTCAGGGCATCGAGTGCGCCGAACGGTTCGTCCAACAGCAGCACTTTCGGCTCCATTGACAATGCGCGGGCAATGCCGACCCGTTGCTTCATGCCGCCGGAGATTTCGTTCGGACGTTTATGTTCGGCATGGGTCAGGCCCACCATCGCCAAGGCCGCTTTGCAACGCTCGTTCAATTGCGCCTTCGATTCGGTGGCACCGAATACGCGTTCGACCGCCAGAAAAACGTTTTCGTGGCAGGTCAGCCATGGCAACAGCGAATGATTCTGGAACACCACGGCGCGCTCTGGCGACGGGCCGGCGATTTCGCGGTTGGCGCATAGCAGCATGCCATCGGTGGCGGTGGTCAAGCCGGCCAGCAGATTGAGCAAGGTCGATTTGCCGCAACCAGAATGGCCGATCAGGGTAATGAATTCACCTTTTTGCACCGTCAGGTTGATATCGCGCAGGGCGTGGAAATCGCCTTTTTTGGTGTGGAACACCATTTCTGCGTGTTGAATATCGATGAATTTATAGACTGGGTTTTCCATGATTTTCTCCGTGAGAGGGCTATGTCCGTAGGGTGCGCCATGCGCACCGATGCCGGTCGCTGGCATGCACGGTGCGCACGGCGCACCCTACGGTCTGACGTTACGCGCATTGGTAGGTCGGGCTTTAGCCCGACAATGGCGCTTCCAACCAATTGCACAAGTCGGGTCAAAACCCGACCTACAAAACATTAACTACTGACTTCTTCGTAAGTGAAGGCCTTGGCTACTGCCACCAACAACTGTTCCAACATCAAACCGACCACACCGATGACGACGATGGCGATGATGATGTGCGGCACGTTAAGGTTATTCCATTCATCCCAGACCCAGAACCCGATCCCGACGCCGCCGGTCAGCATTTCGGCGGCAACGATCACCAGCCAGGCGGTACCGATGGCGAGGCGCACGCCAGTCAACATGTATGGCAGTACGGATGGGAACAGGATCTTGGTGACGATCTTCCATTCCGACAGGTTCAGCACCTTGGCCACGTTCATGTAATCTTGCGGCACACGCTGCACGCCGACTGCAGTGTTAATGATCATTGGCCAGATCGAGCAGATAAAAATCGACCAGATTGCAGCAGGGTCAGCGGCCTTGAACACCAGTAGGCCAATCGGCAACCAAGCCAATGGCGAGACTGGTTTGAGCAAGCTGATGATCGGGTTGAACATGCCCGACAAGAACTTGAAACGACCGATCATGAAGCCGAGCGGAATACCGACTAGCGCCGCCAGGCCGAAGCCCACGCCGACCCGTTTCAAGGAGGCCAGGATATTCCAGCCAATCCCCTGATCGTTTGGCCCTTTGGAGTAAAACGGATCGGAAAATAATTTGATCGCTTCTTGCAAGGTAACCCACGGCGAGGGAAAGCCGGTGCTTTTGACTGCCACGATTTCCCATCTCAAGATGAGGAAGGCGACGCCAATCAACGGCGGCAACACTGCCAGGAAAAATGGCCGTAGCGACGATGCCTTGGCCCGTGCCGGTGCTGCCACCGGGGCAGCACCGGCTCTGGCGGCGGCCCGATCCAGCCGGACTTCGGCTTTCTTCGATGCCAGGCTGGCGCCCAGCTTGGTTGCTGCTTTGTCGCTTGCGATATTCAAGATTGCACTCATGATGGCTCCTGCATTGAGGTTGGTTTAGAGCGCGGCTCAGGCTTTGACTTTGAATGAATCAACATAGGCTTTCGGGTCCTTGCCGTCCCATACCACGCCGTCGATCATCTTGACGCTGCGCATCGGACTCTTGGCGATCGTGGTCTTGGCCTGGGTTGCTGCGTCTTTGTAGATATCAATTTTGTTGACCGCTTTGGCGACGGCCAGGTAATCGACATCGTCCTTCAGCAAGCCCCAACGTTTGTGCTGCGTCATAAACCACATGCCGTCGGTCAGGTAAGGGAAATTGACCGCGCCATCGTTGTAGAAGCGCATCGGATTAGGATCGTCCCAGGTCTTGCCCATGCCATTTTGGTAGCGGCCCAAAATGCGTTGGTTGATGACATCGACCGAGGTATTGACATACGATTTATCGGCGATGGTTTCAGCCATTTTCATCTTGTTGGACAAGGAAGCATCAATCCATTTACTTGCTTCGAGCACGGCCGCCACCAGGGCGCGCGCAGTGTTAGGATATTTTTTGGTGAACTCGTCGGTGGTGCCGAGCACTTTTTCAGGATGGTCTTTCCAGATATCTTGCGTCGTGCTGGCAGTAACGCCGATGCCATCGACAATGGCGCGATGATTCCAAGGCTCGCCAACGCAAAATCCGTCCATATTGCCAACCCGCATATTGGCTACCATTTGCGGTGGCGGCACGGTGATGACCTTGGCATCTTTCAAAGGATTGATGCCGTGCGCGGCCAGCCAGTAATACAGCCACATGGCATGGGTGCCGGTCGGGAAAGTTTGGGCGAAGGTGTATTCGCGCTTGTCGGTATTCATCAATTTGGCCAAAGACGCGCCATCGACTGCGCCCTTGTCGGCCAGTTTTTTTGACAGCGTAATGGCTTGGCCGTTGTGGTTCAGGTTCATCAACACAGCCATGTCCTTCTTGGCGCCGCCGACGCCCAATTGCACGCCATAGATCAAGCCGTACAAGACGTGGGCCGCATCGAGCTCGCCATTGACCAGCTTGTCGCGCACGCTGGCCCAGGACGATTCTTTGGATGGCACGATCTTGATGCCGTATTTTTTATCGATGCCCAGTACCGAGGCCATCACGACGGAGGCGCAATCGGTCAGCGGGATAAAGCCTACTTTGACTTCTTCTTTTTCTGGCTTGTCCGAACCTGCCGCCCATACGCCACCGGTCGATAATCCCATGATGCTCGCTCCTGCTGCCAGTCCTGCGGTTTGAAGAATGGTGCGACGTTTGCTGTCTACTGCGGTATCCGCACTGGATTTCAAATTGACGATGGCTGGCTTGATTTCTTTGTTCAACATGGTGATGCTCCGTTTGTTTCAATCCAATAAAAAAAGGCGTCTTGCCGCAATAACCGAAGTCATGCAGGAAGACACCTTTGTCTGCTGTAAACCGACCGCCGTTGGCCAGGTTCACAATTGCGCCATCGTTGGCGCTTAATCCCTATACAGCAATTGCTGTGCCAGCTATTTTTGTGAGCGAATGGGCACTTGCATCGCTTTTTAAGATATTGCAGCGCACTATGCTTGGGCGCTGCACCAATCTGAATCTCTGTAAATGTATTTATGCAAACAAATCGGCTACGTCCAGGATGCGTTGCGCGATTTCGGATAATTTGAGATTCTTGTCCATCGCCAGCCGCCGCAATTTTTGATACGCCTCGTCTTCCGACATCTTGTGACGCTCCATCAGCAAGCCCTTAGCCCGCTCGATGGTTTTACGCTCGGCCAGCTTGGCCTTGGTGTCGGACAATTCAGAACGCAATTTTTGATCGGCGTTAAAGCGCGCCATCGCCACGTCTAGCACCGGCTTGATCCGCTCCGACTGCAAACCGGCCACCACATAGGCCGATACGCCAGCCTCCATCGCGGCTGCCATATTGGTGTTGTCGGCATCTTCGGTAAACAAGGCAATCGGGCGTGGCGCGTCGCGCGTGGCGATGACAATATCTTCCAATACGTCGCGGGCGTCGGATTCGGCATCGATGATGATCATGTCCGGCTGCAGCTGCGCAATCCGCTCACTCATATAGACATCGCCGGGAATCACCGCAATGATGTTGTAGCCGGCTTGCAACAAGCCGATGCGCAAGGCACGCGAACGCGCCAGTTGTGCCTGTGCCGACGCCTCGTTTTCATCCTCGGACAAAATTACGGTATTGACTACAACGATGCGTAAGCTGGGAGGGGAAGACTTGGAATTCATGGCGCGCCTTTGGTGCGAATATCTATGGAGCTTGTTGTGCAAGAATCACGCCAGCGAAGGATTACGGCCATCAAATGGGGCGGACGGCATTCTAGACGATCCATGACACCGGCAAAGGCGCGGGCACTGGCACAAGACAACGATATAATCCGCGCTCCTTCCATCCATTTGAACCTAGCCGCCATTCATGATAGTTCTCGGCATTGAATCCTCCTGCGACGAAACCGGCCTGGCCTTGTACGACACCGGGCGTGGCTTGCTGGCGCACGCCTTGTATTCACAAGTGGCGATGCATGAAGAATACGGCGGTGTGGTGCCAGAGCTGGCCTCGCGCGACCATATCCGGCGCGCCATCCCCTTGTTGAAGCAAACCTTGCACGACAGCGGGCTGCAACCGGACGCCGTCGATGCGATTGCCTACACTCAAGGGCCAGGCCTGGCCGGCGCGCTGTTGGTGGGCGCATCGGTTGCGTGCAGCCTCGGTTTGGCACTGGATCGGCCGGTACTGGGGATTCATCATCTGGAAGGCCATTTGCTATCGCCGCTGCTGGCCAGCGATCCGCCCGCCTTCCCCTTCGTGGCTTTGCTGGTATCGGGCGGCCATACCCAATTGATGCGGGTTGATGGCGTCGGTCAATACATCTTGCTCGGTGAAACGGTGGATGATGCCGCCGGCGAAGCTTTCGATAAATCGGCCAAATTGCTGGGGCTGGGTTATCCGGGCGGACCGGCGATTTCACGCATGGCAGAATTCGGCGACCCGGCAGCATACAAATTGCCGCGCCCGATGTTGCATTCAAAAGATTTGAATTTCAGTTTTTCCGGCTTGAAGACCGCAGTCTTGACGGTCGTAAAAAACCAGACCGCAAATATATGTGAGCAAGACAAGGCCAATATCGCGCGCGGCTTCGTCGATGCGATTGTCGATGTCCTGACCGCCAAATGCATCACCGCCTTAAAGGAAACCGGCCTCAAGCGTCTGGTGATCGCCGGCGGCGTCGGCGCCAATACCCAGTTACGCGCATCTTTGAACGCGGCCGCGCTGAAACGCCGCTTCCGCGTCTATTACCCGGAACTGGAATTTTGCACCGACAACGGCGCCATGATCGCCTTCGCCGGCGCCTTGCGCTTGCAAAACAATCCCGATGCGGCGCAGCGCGATTATGCGTTTAATGTGCGGCCGCGCTGGCCGCTGGATGAGTTGAGGGTGGGTTGAGTTCTCCATTTTGAGAACTCAAAATGTCATCGTGAACATATTATTTTATGGCGCGGTAGGCATCTGAGTGATCGTTCGACCATTGCTCAGCCAAATCCAGATTATCGCGTTGCCAAGGCATAAAGCCGGGACGGAAATACGCTAGGAAATGCGGTAGCGAAAACCGGATCAAGCCGTTGCGGCCAAAATAGAACTTCAGTGCGCTCAGCATGGTCTTCGCCTTGAACAAGCTGCCGTCCTGATACAAGCAATGCATGGTCTGGATCGTGGTGTCGAGCGAAAGTATAGCCGTCACGTAGATGAACCAGCCGATGCGTGCCACATAACCGCCACCGATGGCGCGATAGACATCGAAGGCGACCGATTTGTGTTCGGTTTCTTCGACCGAATGCCAGGTCCACAAGGTTTTCATCGGTTCGACTGCGTCACCTACCCACTGGCTGTCGCTCAAAATGCCATCGGCAAAAATGGCGGTGAAATGTTCATAGGCCATAGTCACTGCCACTTTACGCTTGACACCGATGTGTTCTGAGCTGCGGATGCGCCAGGCCACAAAAGGCTCAAGAAAATAGCGGTGACCTTGCAAATTGAGTTGCGCATTGTATTGGGCATGGATATGCCTATGCGCTGCTTCTTGTCCGATAAATCCCTTGACCTGCGCGCGCAGTAGCGGATCGGACACCAGCGGCAAAGCTGCCCGCAAGCTATCGATAAAGTATTGTTCGCCAATCGGGAAACTGAAGGATTGTGCATTGAACAATTGGGTGCGGAAAGCATCCCCACCCAGCCAATGGCGCGGAAAGCCCTGTGTCAGATCGACGTTCAATTGACGTATGGTCAACATTCTTGCCGCGTTTGATTTGATTTCTGAAACTTTCATCTTTGCTCCAGCGAGTGTCAATAAGCGATGGAGGCAGTCTAAGGACGTTTCATTTAAGCCAATTGTATTGACCTGTCAAATTTGTACCGAGGCGACATGCAGCCGACATAAATCGAGATCGCTGTTGCTAATCGGGTGGCAAGAATAGGTTCCTGAAGTCTTTTTCATTGATCCGGTACAACCAATAAGCTGGATCGCCGCTGGCGATTTTTTGCAGCAATTGCAAGGGTGCAATGCCTGCCAGCTTGACAAATTCGCGGTGCATATGGGCTTGGTCGTAATAGCCGCTATCTTGCGCGATGGCGGTCAGGTCGCCCCACGCAGCGGACGCATTAATCATGCGCGGCAAGGTCTGGCCAAAACGGGCAATCCGCCGCACATCGCGCAAAGACACGCCGAACGCCTCGCGTACACGCCGTTCCAATTGGCGCTGGCCGATGCCAAAATACTGCGACAAGTCGACCATCGGGAAAAACATTTTTTTGCGCGCCGCCAGGAAAGCGGCACCGATGCTGGTCTTGTTGCTGTGGTCAAGAATATCGAGCAAGAAGTGCTGAAACAAGGCGAGGTTTGCGTCCACGTCATCGTTGGCATCGATACTTTGTAAAAACCGATCCACCTTGCCCGCATCGAACAGCTCTGCCATCGACAAGGCCAACGAATTGAATTGCGACGGAAAAATCCCAGTCGCCTGATGCAACATGCCTGGCCACAAGCACACTGAAAAACTGATCGTGCCCGGCGCGTACACTGGATTGATCGGTGTCATGGCCGGGCCGGACAAAAAGAAACGATGGCATGGCGCCAAGCTGCCATCGGCTTGCTTGATCTGTGCCGCGCCGCGCACGAATAGGATCACGGTCGGACTAAGGGCTGCGGGCATGAATGTTTCACAGCCGTCCAATTTTGCCGCCAACACATGCATGATGAGTTTGGCCAGTTTGGGATCCGGCGGCACCACTTTTAAATGCATAAATTTACCTGTGGGTGCGCCGCTTCAGTACAGCGCCGCCGTCTCGACCAGACAGTTTATTTTTTGACGGCCTTGAGTTTGCTGGCTTTCTCGGACTTAGGCGCTAGGTCTGTTTTTTTACTACCCAGCCGTGTTTCTTTTCCTGCCAGCAAATTGCTGATGTTTTGACGGTGGCGGTATATCAGCAAGCCGCTCATCACGACCACAGCCGCCAGCTTTTCGTCGAAGCCAAATAAAAGCGCGTAATAGAACGGCGCAAACAGGGCAGACACCAGCGCCGCCAGCGATGAGTAGCGCGAAGCAAACGCCACGATGCACCAGGTCGCAAACGTCGCCAGCCCCAGCCAAGGGTTCAATCCGAGCAGCACGCCCAGCGCAGTAGCAACACCCTTGCCCCCGACAAATTTGAAAAACACCGGCCACAAATGACCCAGAAATACTGCCAACGCCACCAGCGCGATCCCACCGTCTTCCACCCCGTATTGGGCGCCGAAATAGTCGGCCAGCCACACTGCCAGCCAGCCTTTGGCGCCATCGCCAAGCAAGGTGAAGATAGCCGCCGCTTTGTTGCCGCTGCGCAGGACATTGGTCGCGCCGGGATTTTTGGAGCCGTAAGTGCGCGGGTCTTGCAGACCGAATAATTTACTGACCACGACTGCAAACGAGACTGAGCCGATCAAATAGGCCGCAAGCACAAACAACGCTGTATACATTTTTTTCCTTTGATTAAAAACGGCATTTCAGATCATATTCATGCTAAATATACTGGGCATAGTATTAAATCGGCGCCGCAAATTACCTGCGGGTGACGGCATAAATTTAACCATACTCCCATAAAAATAGCTAATTCTGTAGCGTGGCGCTGCGCTTATTCTTCCAGCGCGCACTGCACCGCTGTCGCTGTCAGCAATTGCAGCGCGACGCCCGGCGTCATGCCCACCAGATAACCGCGCCGGCCGCCATTGATATACATCTTTGGCAAAGCCAGAATACCTTGCTCGATATATACCGGCATCGATTTTTTTGTACCGAAGGGCGAGGTGCCGCCGATCATATAGCCTGAATGGCGCTGCGCCACGTCGGGCTTGCAAGGCTCGACCGATTTGCAACCGATCTGCCGTGCCAGGTTCTTGGTCGAGACTTTGCGGTCGCCATGCATCAGCACAATCATCGGCTTGGTCGCCTCGTCTTGCATCACCAGGGTCTTGACGACACTATGTTCATCGACGCCAAGTTCACGGGCCGAGACACTGGTGCCGCCATGTTCTTCGTAAGGATAGGGATGTTCGGAAAAATCTACGCCGTGCTTGCGCAAAAACTGTGTCGCCGGAGTCTCGGAGATATGCTCTTTTTTAGCCATGCGTGATACGCTCAATTGAAAAATTCCGGAGGATATTATGCAACAGGAAATCCGCTTTGCCAGCTTCAATGTGCGCAATCTGGCGCTGCCAGGGATGGCAATGTACGACAATTTGCCACCCTACACCAGCGAACAATACGAGGCCAAAACCAGCTGGATCGCGCAACAGATCGACAAACTCGATGCCGATGTGATCGGATTCCAGGAAATTTTTTCGCAAGCCGCGCTCAAAGACGTACTCGCCAAAAGTCAGCGCTATCGCCATGCCCATCATGCAGGCTTTGACCCCGACCCGCTGGCAAAAAAGCTGACGCCCAGTGTCGCGCTGGTGTCGCGCCTGCCTTTGGCCGGGGAGGCGATTGCCTACCTCGACTTCCCGCGCAATTTATCAATCCCCTTGCCCGACGGCAGCGCCTTCAACCGTTTCACCCGACCTGTCTTGCACGTCCAGATCCAGCTCGATACCGAGTTGATCGTCAATGTCTTCGTGGTGCATTTAAAATCGAAGCGCCCCGATTTCGACCAACAGACGGATGAAGACAATCCTTATCACATCGGCCTTGCCACCCTACGCTCCTCGATCCGCCGCAATAGCGAAGCGCTTGGCCTGCATTATTTACTGACCGGTTTCGTCGAACATAATCGCGTGCCTTTGGTAGTGATGGGCGACTTCAACGATCTGGTCAGCGCAGTCTCGACCCAGATCATCATGGGCACCCAGCACGGCAAAAGCGGCTTCGACACGCGCCTGTTCGACAGTTACCGGATCCAATCGCGGCGCGATCCTTTACGAAATGTCGGTTATAGCGTGATCCACGATGGCAGCTACGAAACGATCGACCATATCCTGGTATCAGAAGAATTTAATCCCGTCTCGCGCTTCGGACTCGGCGAGGTATTGGACGTCACTTACCTGAACGACCATCTCAACTTGTGGTGCGACGAAGCGTCGGATCATGGCGCAGTGATGGCACGCATCAAACTGTTTGGCGCAGAACGCTGACTTACTCGCGGAAATTGAGCTCTAATCCATTGCCGACCAGATCGCGTAAAAATATCTGGGACGGCCCACCATCTGCGCGTTGACTAAAACTATAGTCCACCGCCATCGCATCGAGTTTACCGCGCATCGCTGCGAAATCGACGCAGGTAAAAGCAATGTGATCGACGGTGGTGACGTTGGTGAAGGGGGCGGCAGCGTCATCGACGCTTAGATGCAGGATCGGGCTATCGCCAGCATACAACCAGAACCCGGAATTGGCCGGCGGCGGCTTATAGCCCTGCGTCAAGCCAAGTACCGTGCAATAAAAATCGCGCACTTCTTCCAGCAAAGGCAGCGGTGCCTTGATGTTGTAATGATTGAGTCCGGTAACAGGCATAGATATTCCCGATCCACTGTCGTGCATTAAAACGAATGCCGGCGAGGTATGCTGCCTCGCCCCTTAAAGATTGGCTATTCTGCCGCAGGCAGCTCCGGCGCGGGGGCGTCACTCGCCTCATCCGCATCATCGGCGCCATCAGCGGGCTCGCCCTCGGTCGCAGGTGCATTGCCTTTTTCGAGTTTGCGTTTGGCCTTCTCTTCATTCTTGCGCTTTTTTTCAAGTTCTTTTTGGCGCTTTTCGTAT
>JAZKIX010000018.1:13682-22988 GCA_040384645.1 Pseudomonadota bacterium
GCCGGATTGCGTTTTCCCAATGCTGCCGTGCAGATTGTCATCGTGCCGTCATTATCGCCTACTACGTGAATGACCTGAATAAATTGTGATTGCTACCAGGCAATCTCAATTGCAGCACCGTCAATCAACCGCGTGGATGATGCTCAGAATGCAATTTTTTCAACCGTTCGCGTGCCACATGGGTATAAATTTGCGTGGTGGAAATATCAGAGTGGCCTAGCAGCAATTGCACCACACGCAAATCGGCACCATGATTGAGCAAGTGTGTAGCGAAAGCATGGCGCAAGGTATGCGGCGACAACGGCGCGTCTATGCCGGCCTGCAATTTATATTTTTTAATCAGAATCCAAAACATCTGGCGCGTCATCGCACCGCCGCGCCCAGTGATAAATAAGGCGTCATCGACTTGCCCGTCCAGTATGGCACCACGTGCTTCCCTTAAATAACGTTCGATCCAAATTCGCGCTTCTTCGCCAAAAGGCACTAGCCGCGTTTTTCCGCCCTTGCCCGTGATGCGCAATACGCCTTCATTCATGCCCACTTCCACCGATTTGAGCAACACCAGTTCGGTTACGCGCAAGCCGCTGGCGTACATCAATTCCAGCATGGTGCGATCTCGCAAGCCGAGTGCAGTTGCAGAATCAGGTGCGGCGAGCAAGGCTTCGACCTGCGCTTCGGATAATGTTTTGGGGAAACGGCTGGGCTGTTTGGCCGATTTCATTTTCAAGCAAGGATCGATGCTGATTTTATTTTGACGCAAGGCCATTTGAAAAAAACGCTTCAACACTGCCAAGCGGCGATTGGACGAAGTCGCTTTCGACGTCTCATGCTTGGCAAAAAAATAGGCATTCAAGTCATCGGCTTGCACTTGGAATAAATCTTTGTCGCCGTTTATTTGCAGCCAGAATGCAAACAGGCTCAGGTCGCGCCGATAGGCTTCCAAGGAGTTTTTTGCGAGGCCATCTTCCAGCCACAAGCTATCGCAAAAATCATCGATTGCCATTTGATTGCCAGCATGGAGCAGCACCGTCGCAGGTTTGCGCGCCGCCATCAATAACTTTCGACGCCTTCGTGTTTCAAGAGCCATCGCTTGACACCAAGATGAAAGCCGGTCGCATCGTCATGATGTGCAAAACCGCCCAAGCCGCCGGCTGCTGTGACCCGATGGCAGGGAATAACCAGCGGAAACCAATTGGCGCCGCACGCCTGCCCGACCGCACGCGGCGCCGAGCCGATCAGCCGTGCAATCTGGCCATAGGTTTGAACCTCGCCACGCGGTATGGCGGCAATCGCGCGCCATACCTTTTTTTGGAACAGCGAGCCAGCCTCGGTCAAAGGCAAATCGAAACAAAAATCGGGTTCGACAAAATAGCGTTCCAACTGCCGCACCGCTTTTTCGGCAATGTTATCGAGCGCATTTTTCTCGGCAAAAGTGGTAGGAAGGTATACCAATTCACATACCTGATTCGATTCTGTACGCACGCCCACTGCACCGAAAGGCGCGGCAACAATGGCAGAAAAAATTGCGCTGGCTGATTCTTGAAGTGAAGAAGTTGGGTTTGGAGCGAGCTGCATTGGCATTTTTAGTTCCTTACGAGGAGACTGCCGGGCGATTGATCTTAGCCCACGATTCGCTTGCGCCAATCACAATAGGCAAGCATAAACAAAAAGAGCGCATCTTGCGATGCGCTCCAAATCCATCATTCGCGTTCCGGGCTGTTTAACAGCTTGACTTAAAAGGCCAATGCCGCCACAGCTTGATTTAAAACGCGCGCCTCCTCAGACTATTATTGGCAAAATGCCGTTTCTTCTAGACCGCCCCCATCAATTTAATCTACCAATTCAGAGCCTGCTCACCCACATTTTTTATTGCGTTGCAACATTGCTCAAAATTCATCATGGCCAGCACTTTAACTCAAAAAAGGCGTTGTGCCAAAATTTTTAAAATAAATTTTCACGCCACAAAGTACATCTATCGAACCAAAAAGTGCTGCTTAGAATACCGCCACCGGCGAAGTGCCAAATTGACTTCCGTCAAGCCTTTAGAGAAATTATTGAAAAATTAAATTTGGCAACCAAAGAGAAATTTGCGGCACATAAGTGACCAAAACCAAGAAGCCCAACATCGTCAATAACCAAGGCCAGACCGCCACGGTTAATTCGGAAATCCCCATTTTTGTAATGCCCGACGCGACATATAAGTTGAGTCCTACTGGAGGATGGCACATGCCCACTTCCATATTTACCACAATCAAAATACCAAAATGTACTGGATCGATGCCCAGCTTCATCGCTACAGGAAACAAGATCGGTGCCATGATCAAAACGATCGATGAAGGCTCCATCACATTGCCCGCCAACAAAAGCAAAATGTTAACAAACAATAGGAAGGTGACCACGCCCAAGCCTTGCCCTGTAATCCAGCCTGCCATTGCTTGTGGAATATTTTCACTCGTCATCAGAAATGAAAACAAGACCGCATTCGTGATGATGTAGAGCAACATAGCCGACATCGCTGCGGAATCGAGCAACACTTTCGGCACCTGCTTCAAACTCATGTCCTTGTAAACAAACACGGCGATGACGAATGCATATACGGCAGCGACTGCAGCGGCTTCGGTCGGCGTAAATTTGCCAGAATAAATACCGCCCATCACAATGACGATCAATAGCAGGCCCCAAGCGCTTTTACGAAAGGTGCTAAACCGTTCGCCCCAAGAGGCCTTCTGCATGCGCGGATAGTTATGTTTGCGCGCTAAGAACCAAGTAGTCAGCCCCAGGAAAAAAGCCAGCAAAATACCCGGCACCACGCCCGCCATAAACAGCCTGCCCACCGAAGTATTGGTCGACACTGAATACATGACCATCACAATCGACGGCGGAATCAAAATACCGAGCGCGCCGGAAGTCGTGATCACACCAGCGCCAAACCTGCGTGGATACCCTTGCTTGACCATCGCCGGCAAAATGATGGATCCGATTGCCACCACCGTCGCCGGGCTGGAACCGGACACCGCGGCAAACAAGGCGCATGCGAACACGCCTGCCAATGCCAGCCCACCATGCCAATGCCCGACCATCGAAGTGGCAAAATTAATCATCCTTCGCGCCACCCCGCCATGCGTCAGAAAATTACCTGCCAGAATGAAAAAAGGAATCGCCATGATTTCAAATTTCTCGATCCCCGTAAATAGCTTCAGGGCCACCGATTCAATTGGCACATCGGTCATCGTAAAAAGAAACGCCAGCACCGTCAGCCCGAGCGAAATAGAGATCGGCATGCCAGTTAGCATCAGCACCAGCAACAAGGCAAAAATAATGGCGGCGTTCATGCCTTAACCTCTTTCAATTCCGCGTCCAGACCCTCGACATGCGCATGGTCGTGTTTAGGCAAAGCGCCGGTTTTTATGAAGTGCCATGTCACTTGCAAGAAACGGAACGACATCAGGTACGAGCCCAGCGGCACCGCCAGGTAGACGATCCACATCGGCACTTCCATATCGGCCGACGTCTGGTCCGTATGCGCCATCAGCCACACGAATTTTGCCCCGAGCGTACCGACGATGCAGGTAAACGTCGCCCCGGCCAGCAGGCCGAATATGACGAATTTATTGCGCCGAGACGGAGACATGCGGTTGATCAACACATCGACGCCCACATGTATCCCAGTGCGCACCCCATAAGCGGCTCCGAATTTCGCCATCCATACAAACATATAGATGCAAAGTTCTTGGGCCCAGCTGGTGTTAATCTTGATCAAAGCTTCCTGCACGCCCGGAATCGGCAGGCCGGAGGCATAACGATGCAGTACCGCGACAAAAATAATCAGCGTTGCCGCTGCCATCAGAGAAGCGATCATCCACTCCTCTAGATGATCAAGAAATTTCAACATGGGCGTACTTTCAAAAAATTTACGGACGTGGGCGCACAATCGCTTCAGCATTGCGATCAGAGGTTACTAAATCTTGTAGGTCGGGTTTCAACCCTACTTTTATGCAGAGGTGATCACGATAAATCGTGACACAAAAGGGATCGTCGGGCTGAAGCCCGACCTACAGCCGGGCCTACGCCTTATCTACAATTGCCCGCAGCAGCTATTATTTTTTTGTGGCTTCTTTATTAATCGCCGCAATCACATCCTTGCCGATCCGCTCTTCCATTTCTTTCTGCACTGGCAGCAGCACCTTGCGCCATTCCGCCTGCTCCTTATCGTTCAGGTTATAGATCACGGTCTTACCAGATTTTTTAATCTCGTCCATCGCCACATCATTGTCGCGTTGCGCGATCGCTTTTTCGTAAGTGGTGGCATCGGCCATGGCTTTTTCAAGCGCGCTGCGAATATCGGCGGGCAAACCATCCCAGAATTTTTTGTTGACGATCACTGCGTAGCCCAGGTAGCCATGATTGGAAATGGTGACGTGGGTTTGCACCTCGTGCATTTTTTGGGTGTACATATTGGATGGCGGATTCTCGGTACCGTCAACCACGCCAGTTTGCAGTGCCTGGTAGACCTCGGAAAACGCCAACACTTGCGGGTTGGCACCCAGCGCCCGCATTTGTGCGTCAAGCGCTTTCGACGATTGGATGCGCATTTTCAGACCCTTGAAATCGGCTGGAACATGCAACGGTTTATTGGCCGACATGACCTTGAATCCATTGTCCCAATACGCCAATCCAGTGATGCCTTTTGGCTCCAGTTTTTTCAACAAGTCTTTACCGATAGGTCCTTCAGTCACGTTGTAGAGCACTTGCTTATTCGGGAAAATATATGGCAGGTCGAAAACCTCAAATTCTTTCACGCCCAGCGGTCGGAATTTTGCCAGCGATGGCGCTAGCATCTGCACCGCGCCCAACTGCAGTGCCTCGACTTCTTCCTTGTCTTTGTATAGCTGGCTATTTGGATAGAGCTCTATTTTTACGCGGCCGTTAGTCGCCTTTTCGCCCAGCTCCTTGAAGCGCTCCGCCGCGCGTCCTTTTGGCGTATCGCTGGCGACCACATGACTGAACTTGATGACGATTGGCGTTTCGGCACCGACACTGGCACTGGCACTGGCAAACGCAGTTGCAAAAACGATTAAGACAGAACGTAATTTCATGATTTTTCCTGATAATTAAATGAAGCAATTAAATATAAAGCCATGCATAAATATCCGCGGCGCGACATCCACCAATAGCGAAATTCAATCCTGTTTTTGTCTGCGGTGTATTTTCCGGCACTGGCGCTGTCCACTATTTTTGGGCCCGACAACAGGCCTCCATCTTGCCTGCATTGGCATGCATTCGCCAACTATTTATTGCTTACGGTAACGATTATTTTTTACTGCTTGGTTTGTTAATTTTGATCCCACAAATAGACAGCGATCTGCTAATGTACTGCTTTGAACAACCGGTTAACAAGATGTTTGTAAAAAAAGAAAATTTGCAACCAAACTAGGGGGAACTCATGCGCAATCAATGGTCGTCGTTCAGCTTTTTTTTGCTCGTCGCAAGCAAGGCATTAGCCGAAGACGGCATCTCTGAAAAAACCATCTTGTTAGGTCAAACCATCGGCGTCACCGGCACCATTGCAGGTCCGGTAAAGGAAATGACAGAAGGCGCAAATGCCTATTTTGAACTGATCAATAGTCAGGGCGGCATCTTCGGCCGCAAAATTGATTTACGCATTCTGGACGATAAATTCGATCCCAAGCTCACTGCCAGCAATGCAGAATCTCTGATCAAGAAACAGCGTGTTTTCGCCATGTTTCAAACCCGCGGCACTCCGCATACGCAAGCCGTTTTAGCCCTGCTGAAAGAGAACCAGATTCCCTTGATTGCACCCGGCACCGGTGCGACGCTATTTCATCAACCGATCAATCCATTGCTATTTAATGTGCGCGCCAAATACCAGACCGAAGTGGAGAAAGCGATCGAACATCTGTCGACTACCGGCGTCAAGGAAATCGGCGTTTTGTATGTCGACGATTCCTTCGGCCTCGATGGTTTAGAAGGGTTTAACAATGCAATGACAGCACGTTCTCTCAAACCAGTGACCGTGACAAAATTCGATCGTGTAAAACCGGATTATCAAGCGACTGCAGATGCCGTCATCAAGGCCAACCCCAAGGCACTGCTGATCATCAGTTCTTCCAAAAACACGATCGAAGCAATCAAGGCAATTCGCGCCAAAGGCAGCCAGATGCAACTGGTGACTCTGTCGAACAATTCGTCGCAATCCTTCATCAAGGAACTCGGCCCTGCCGGCGCCGGCGTCATCGTCTGCCAAATCACGCCCGCCCCCAACCTGAGCACTACCGAACTGGGCAAGGAATTCAAAACCGCGGCCAAAGCCAGCGGCGCAACCGTTTCGTATGCCGGCATGGAAGGCTTCATTGCAGCCAAAGTGCTGGTCGAAGGATTGCGCCGCACCGGACGCAACTTGACCCGCGAACGCTTTATCGATGCACTCGAATCAATGAAGAAAGTCGATCTGGGCGGCTTGATGATCAACTACAACAACAAAACCCATTCCGGCAGTGAGTTCGTTGAGCTAACGATGATTGGAAAGAATGGAAATTTTATTCGTTGAACAAATTGATTTCATTTACCGCTTAACGTCTAAATAGGTATTTAGTAGGGGTATATTCAAAAATACATGCTATCCCGCCCGTATTTACTAGCCTTAATTTAATACACCTGCCAGTATATTTTGTATCAATAGGCTGATTCCGATGCCTTTGCCAGCCGTTGAATCACAAAATTTATTAGCTTGATCTGAGCTTTTCCAATTCCTTTTTGGCACAAAAAAAAAGCCCTCGAATCTAAATTCAAGGGCTTTTTAAAACTCAACTCCAACTCTAGCCTAATTACATTCCCTGCTCATCCAAGAATTGTGCCATCCAGAACAGAGGCGCATTCCAGTTAAGCGCAACTTCATTAGAGTGAAAACTCTTAACATTGTCGGCGTAACACTGCATCGTATAAACACCACAAGCCGGCAAAATTGTCTTAAGGTAGTCAACAGCCGCATAGTCAATCGGAATATTTTTATCGCCGATATTTTCGGGAGTCGTTACCACACCAGTGTTCAAGAAGATCTCCTTCGTACCGTTGGTATAGAGCGGCTTATCTGTGCTGGCTCTAGTACGCCCCGCGCCCACTGCGCCTGCTTTAGCCTGACCATTTGGCCCACCCACGACTACGCCAGGCGGCACCGCTTTCATATAGATATTGGCTTGCTTTGCCCATACGCGATGGTGCGGATTCATCACTGGATTATTGCCGTAGCCCGACACAAACGACTTGCCAAGCGAGTTTCTGCCGAGCAGATAGTCCATGGTGCTCGCCACACCGTTCCGATACTTTGTTGCAGCGGAAGTACCGGCCGTGACATCGGCAGCAATCCCCAATATCAGTCCAGCATTCATGATGTCAGCGTTTGAACCCCAGTCGTAAGTGCTTGAATCCTTGGGAACGCCGTAGGCACTGGTGGCGATCTGACCAAGGAAAAGTTCAGCCCTTGTCTTGATTTGAGCTAAAGGTGAAGGGTCCAGGTCTCTGATCGTTGCGCCGCCGTCAAAATTTGTAATCTTCACTGTAGGCGCCGTAAATACACCAGGCAATGCAGTCAGTGCGGAAAGAGTTCCAAGCGGCGCGACATTACCCCAACGCATACTATTGACCCAGTTTTCGCATGCAATCGGGAAGCGGGAACCGCATTTAGATTGCGCATTGGTGGTTGCAACCTTGAAGTAATCACCCGGCAGCGGCGTTGCGTCGGTGCTAATTGCACCATTGACAGATATCGTATCGCTCGTTGTTGCCAGATACAGCTCCATCCCAGCCCAAGAAAACTCATCCTTTACGTTGGTATCCGCATAAGCACCGGCACCGTCAATAATTGCCGGCAAGGGGCCTCCGTCTTTTCCTAGCGTTTTCACGTTGGAATATTCGCCGTACTGATAAATGCTGGCGGTCACAGGCGCTACACTAGTTGCAGTAACTGGATATTTTTGCGTGACCGCAGCCCAAGCCTTTTTCGCCGCAGTCAGACAGGTGTTGGCAAAGCTTGGATCGAGCTTCTTCCAGATTCGGTAACATTGCGCACCCGTAGCAGCCAACGCAAGCGTCGCCGCAGTGGTTGGTGTTTCAAGTACCCGTAGATGTTGATATGGTGAAGCATGCGGCCAAGTCGGCACAGGTGTCCACACAGGGTCATGCACTGAATGGAATGCCATCCCGCTCACGTCCACCTCGGTGAACTGCAGTGTCTGGTACCCCAAAGGAACCTGTGGGCCAATATCGCCAGTGGCTGGCGTAGTGCCGGCTACACGCACGCCGTAGATGCTATTCCAGTCAATATCTTGCATACCTAAGGGCACGGACGCCTTGGTGCCAACGGGTGCTTGCATCTTCAGCAAGAACTTCATTTCATGACGTGCTTCGTTCATCAAGTCAGAAATTGGCGTATTCACTTCGCCCACCTTGTCAACCAGCAAAGCAGTACTACCCACCGGATTGGGCCATTTTGGATTGGCTGGATAAGCCATCGAACCGTCTACAAAAGCGCCCGGTGCATTGCCACCGCCGATAGATTCTGCACCGCCTAAGTTCACTACGGTGCCGCTGCCATCCTTGATACGCTTGCTTTGCAACCGTTCAATCATGTTTTGCAAAGTCCAGAGCGAAATACCGGCATTGACCACGTACTTGCCGGTGTCGGCAGCGTCGTACCAGCCACCCGAAACATCGATTGGCCCATTCGGCAATACACAACCTTTGTGATAGTTACCGTGTTTGTCAGCGCCGGTAAAACAACTGGCATTTTCAACGACATTACCGGCCGGCCGATCACGCTGTCCGTCTGCCCGATAGGTCGGGCCAGTCAAATCGTTGATCGCTTCACCGGAACGCTGGAAATAGAAAAACTGCAGCGCATCGTATTTCAAATCGGCATAAACACTTTTGCTCGATATCCTGATTTTTTGTGGATTGGACAAGCCGCCGATATAGTTGAAATACACCGTGTAATCGGTATCAAACTCCAGGTTTTGAATATTCGCCAGAGGTACTGAAACACGCGAAACGTATTTCCCTGTCAATGCATCCAAATAAGGTTTTTCAGCAAGAGGTTGATAATCCTTCACCGTCATTACAGTTGGTTCAATTGCAGATTTTGGCCCAAGAATAGACATTCTTACCGGATTTGGCCCATCCGCATTTTTAACCAACACCCAACTCACATAAGGGAGATTAGTTTCTAAGGTGAAATTGAGGCTACCGTTTTTACCTAAGAGCGGACTAATGTAGTTTTCGACCACGGCTTTG
>JAZKIX010000019.1:0-3692 GCA_040384645.1 Pseudomonadota bacterium
CTGCTGTACTTTTATTTTGTAAGCATCTTTCAGAGTCAATTCTTCTGCAGCAGTGCGATCCAGCTCTTCAAGTTGAGTACTCCAGTATGCGTACCATCCCACTACTACAACTGCCAGCAATACTCCAACTCCACATAACATGCGTGGAACGATGGGCCACTGTCCAGGATGCAAGCCATTCAGGTCGCGAAACTGTGCACTGATTGACTCACCGATATTTTTCAAATCTGCCATGGTGCCTATCTCACAATCAAGGTTTCGATGGAGCTGTCGGTGCCAGCACCTTCGTATCTAGTGCAGGCTGATCATTGTCGCGTGGCCGCTTGATACCAGCGTTGATGCTGAACTCAAATACTTTCTTCGCATCTTTACCTTGTCCAATACCAACCGACCGAATTTCAATTAGATCTGGCCGCTCCAGCCATGGCGAGTGATTGCCCAGATTTCGCAGCAATTCAGAGACGCGTTCGTTGGATTGCGCGTAACCATTCAGCAAAACGCGCTGTCCATCCTGTTTAAAGGATTTGAGGTAGACGCCTTCTGGCACCTGCTGAGCCAGCTCATCCATCAAATAAATCGGTTGATTGCGATCGCTTTGCAAATCCTCCACCGCTTGTTGACGCGCCTTGAGCGCTTCGATTTCCTGCTTCAGGCTTGCAACTTCCTTGATCTCTTCGTCCAGGCGCGCATTTTCATTTTTGATGAAAGCATTGCGCTGCTCTTGCTCAGAAAGTTGACTGGCAAAGTAACCACCAACTGCGATGACAATCAAAGCACCAACAATCGCACTCAACAACAACATCGCAACGAATTCTTTTTTACGCTGCTTGCGCTTTTCTTCCCGATGCGGGAGAAGATTAATTCGAATCATCAGTCGAACCTCCGCATTGCCAGTCCGCAGGCAACCAGATACGCAGGTGCCTCTATACGTAATTGTTTTTCACGCACATTTGGACCAAGCTGCATGCCCTTGAAAGGACTTACGACGGACGTAGACAGTTTGGTGCGATTGGCAACCATATCCACCATGCCGGGAATGATTGCGCATCCGCCTGCGAGGAAAAGCTGATCTATGCGCGTGTAAGGCGTGGAGGTGAAGAAAAATTGAATGGCGCGGGTAACTTCAAGTGCAGCATTTTCCAGAAACGGATCGAGTATTTCGTTCTGATAACCATCCGGTAAATCGCCTGCTTTCTTTTTAGCTTCCGCTTCCTCATAGGACAAACCGTAGGTACGCACAATCTCTTGCGTCAATTGATGGCCACCAAATGGCTGCTCACGCTCATAAACCAGTTGACCGTCCAGCAAAATGGAAACGTGTGTGACCTGTGCGCCTATCTGGAACAAGCCCAGAATCTGACCTTTGCCTGCATTTGGTAATTGCTTAGTGAGTCGATCGATTGCGGCGCGTGCGGCGTAGGATTCAATATCCATGACGGTCGGTGTAATACCTGCCGCCTCGGCCACTGCAACGCGATCTTCTACTTTTTCCTTGCGTGTTGCGGCCAACATGACTTCAACATCTTCCGGCGAATTCTCAACCGGACCGATAACATCGAAATCCAGACGCACTTCATCCAGCGCAAACGGAATATATTGGCTGGCCTCGGTCTCAACCTGCAATTCCAGCCCCTCCTCGGACAAACCACTGGGAAGAATGATCTTTTTGGTGATAACGGAAGCTGGTGGCATACCCAATGCAGCCAACTTGGCGCGGGTGCCGCTTTTTTTCCATACGCGATGTATAGCGTCCGAGACTTGATCGATGTTTTCGATGTTGCCATCGACAACGGCGCCACGCGCCAGTGGTTCGGAAGCGAAGCATTCAAGACGTAACTCGCCTTTGCCGACATCAGACAATTCGACGAGTTTTACCCCGGAACTGCTAATGTCCAAGCCAATCAGCGGCGGATTCTTTTTGCCGAATAAGGAGCCAAAATCTAAAGCCAAGGGCAGTTCTCCCCAAAAACGTTATTAGTATATGAACGCGATGCCGTTTAGCTTGTCAAAAACCCCGACCATCATTAAAAGATGTGAGGTTTTCAATAAAAATGTGTTTAAAAACGTGTATTTAGGACACATTGATAAAACGTTACATTAAATCGTAGCAACAAGGCTCCAAAACTGTAAAGCAATTTCCACAAAGTAATTTGCAAATCCGTTGCCAAAAATCCACGCGGCGTATGGGATGTTGCAATTACAGCCGATTCTTGGTCACAATCGCGTCCGCTTGCGGCAGACGGCTATAATGACGCGGATATCTACCCCTCACTTTCTCTCTGCATGGCTTCCAAACAATCATCGTCCGGCAGTACTTCTTCCAAATCAGCAAAAAGCACCTCCAGCACCGTCTTGAAATTCGGCCTCGGCTTTGTTGGCTTGATATTCGGCTTGTGCGTAATTGGTGCCTTGATTCTGTTTTTTGCGCTGGCGATGGCGTATCCCAATCTGCCCGCACTGGATTCGCTGACCGATTACCGGCCTAAAATCCCGCTTCGCATCTTTTCCGCGGATAACGTATTGATTGGTGAATTCGGCGAAGAACGCCGCAATTTGGTCCATATCAAGGAAATTCCCGACATCATGAAGAAGGCCGTGCTGGCGATTGAAGATGATCGCTTCTTCGAGCATGGCGGCGTCGACTACGTCGGGATCGTGCGCGCAGCCGTGCACAACCTGAGCGGCGGCGCCCGTCAAGGCGCGTCCACCATTACCCAACAAGTCGCGCGAAATTTCTTCCTGTCCAGCGAGCAAACCCTCAAACGTAAAATCTACGAAGTGTTGCTGGCATGGAAAATAGAAAAGAACCTGTCAAAAGACCAGATTCTTGAGGTTTACATGAACCAGATTTATCTGGGGCAACGCGCTTACGGCTTCTCGTCCGCCGCGCAGATTTACTACGGCAAAAAGTTGCAAGACATCAGCATCGCCGAAGCCGCAATGCTGGCCGGCTTGCCGAAAGCACCTTCAGCCTACAATCCTGTGGTCAATCCAAAACGTGCAAAAGCACGTCAGCAATATATTCTGCAACGCATGTACCAGCTTGGCTATATAACCGAGCCGGAATATACGCGCGCCAAGGCTGAAGAACTCAAAATCAAGACAAATAGCAGCGAGTTCGGCGTACATGCTGAGTATGTCGCCGAAATGACACGCCAATTGGTCTACGAGCAATTCAAGGAAGAAACCTACACGCGTGGCTTGAACGTCTTCACCACCATTACCAAAGCGGATCAAGACGCGGCGTATCTGGCCGTGCGCCGCGGCGTGATGGACTATGAGAAACGCCACGGCTATCGCGGCCCGGAAAATTACATCGAGATTCCGGATAATAAGGAAGAAGCAGAAGACGCAATCGAAGTCGAGCTCGCCAATCATCCGGATAGCGACGATCTGGTCGCCGCAGTCGTGCTGGACGCGACACCGCAATTGATCACCGCCGTTCTGGTATCAGGCGAAGAAATCAAGATTGAAGGCGCCGGACTGATCTTTGCCGCCAATTTGCTGAGCGCCAAAGCGCCGCCCAATAAACGCGTCAAACGCGGCGCGGTCATTCGCGTCATGCAGGAAGGGAAAAATTGGAGCGTGATTCAAATGCCTGAAGTGCAATCGGCATTTGTCGCCGCGAATACAGACGATGGCGCCATTCGCGCACTGGTTGGCGGCTTCGACTTCAACCGCAACAAGTTCAA
>JAZKIX010000020.1:0-2790 GCA_040384645.1 Pseudomonadota bacterium
GCGAACGCGACAAAGTCATCGGCATTTTGCTGGCCAAAGATTTATTGCGCTACTACGCCGAAGAATCGTTCGACGTGCGTGACATGCTGCGTCCGGCAGTCTTTATCCCTGAATCGAAACCGCTCAATATCTTGCTGCGCGACTTCCGCGCCAATCGCAATCACATGGCCATCGTAGTCGATGAATACAGTGGCGTGGCCGGCCTGATCACGATTGAAGACGTGCTGGAACAGATTGTCGGCGACATCGAGGATGAATACGATTTCGATGAGGAAGAGGACAATATCCTGTCGATCAAGGATGGCATGTACGGCCCGCGCTGGCGCATCAAGGCGCTGACGCCGATCACGCAATTGAATGAAGTGCTGGGTACTGGATTTTCTGACGATGATGTCGATACCATCGGCGGCGTTGTCACCAACCACCTGAGCCGCATGCCACGTAAAGGTGAAATGTTTGATTTCGACGGCTTCCGCTTTGAAGTATTACGGGCCGATGCCCGGCAAATCCATGCGCTGTTGCTGGAAAAATTGCCGAAGCAGGTCCAGTCGGAAGAATGACAAAAGCCGTGCCCTCAAACCAGCGTTGTATCTATCCGTGCATCAATTTTCAATAGCGATGCGCGACTTCTTTTCCCGCCAATTGATAACGTATTTGGCAGCCCTGCTTGCGGGGCTGGCGTGTATGTTTGCCTTCGCGCCTTATGGCTGGTGGCCAATTCAAATCGTGGGCATGGCGCTGGTGTTTCACTTAATCCGGCGCGAAACCACGGTCAAACGCAGTTTCCTGATCGGCTGGGTCTATGGCTTTGGCTGGGCGGTCGGCGGCGTACATTGGCTATATACCGCGATGCATCGTTTTGGCGAATTGCCAGCACCGTTGGCGGCGCTGGCGGTCGGTTTGATGGGATTGCTGCTGGGGGTTTTCGCTGCCATTGGCTTGGCTAGTGCAACTTGGCTGCGGCGGCGCTGGGCTACCACGGATGCAGTTTTTCTGATTTGGCTGCTGCCGGCTTGCTGGGCCTTGTCGGAATGGTTGCGTGGCTGGGTCTTGACCGGCTTGCCTTGGGTGGTATCGGGCTATGCACACAGCAATAGTCCACTGGCAGGTTACGCAGCGATTATCGGCGTGTATGGCATCGGATTACTCGCCGCCTTGTGCGCAACGGGCATCGCCATGTTGCCGCTGAAAAAATGGTCTGTCGTCCTGCCCCTTGCCTTGTTTGCCGGCGGCTGGGGCTTGCAACAAATCGACTGGACCGACAGCCACGGTCAGCCAATCTCAGTGCGTCTGTTGCAGGGCAATATTGCGCAAGACATTAAATTTTCCGCCACGCACCTGGACGATTCGCTGACGCTATATGCCCGCATGATCGAGGCCGCACCGGCCGACCTGATCGTCATTCCCGAAACCGCCTTGCCCCTGTTCGCGCATCAATTGCCGGATGATTACCTGCCACGCCTGAACCGCTTTGCGCAGCAATCGAACAGCCACCTGATCCTAGGCATTCCCGTGGCCGACAGTCCGACCCGCTACACCAATAGCGTGATCGGGATGGCGCCCAATGCCAGCGCCGAGCAAAGCGCGTATCGCTACGACAAACATCATTTAGTGCCGTTTGGCGAATATATTCCTACCGGCTTGCGCTGGTTCGTGCAAATGATGCAAATCCCGCTGGGCGATTTCACTGCCGGCGGCGCGCTGCAAGCGCCGTTTGGGGTCAGGGATCAGTGGATCATGCCCAATATTTGCTACGAAGATTTATTCGGCGAACAAATCGCGACGCAGATCGCCGCGCGCCATTTCGCCGGCCAGTCCGATACCAGCATCTTGCTCAATGTCTCGAATATGGCATGGTATGGCGAATCGAGCGCGATCCCGCAGCATTTGCAAATATCGCAGATGCGGGCGCTGGAAACCGGCCGACCCATGTTGCGCTCGACTAATAATGGCGCCACCGTCGTCATCAGCCCGCATGGCGAACTGCTGGCGCAATTGCCGTTCTACAGCCAAGGTGCTCTCGCAACGCGAGTCCAGGGCATGACCGGACTGACGCCGTATATCGTGCTGGGCAATTGGCTGGTGGTCACGTTGGCCTTGCTGATGCTGGCCGCCAGCTGGTTTTTCAGCCGAAAAAACCCAGGAAAACGCAACAAGCGCACTTAAACCCGCTAAAATTCACGCTTTTAGCAAACTGCCATCCCCGCGCTGACGCTGCATGTTGCGGCTGATCGCGAACCAAGACCACCATGCTCACTTTCCAACAAATCATCCTGACGTTGCAAGAATATTGGGACGCGCAAGGTTGCGCGCTGCTCCAGCCCTACGATATGGAAGTGGGCGCCGGCACCAGCCACACCGCCACCTTCTTGCGCGCCATCGGCCCCGAACCCTGGCGCGCTGCTTATGTGCAGCCTTCACGCCGTCCCAAGGATGGCCGTTACGGTGAAAATCCGAACCGCCTGCAACACTATTACCAATATCAAGTCGTGCTGAAGCCGGCACCGGAAAACATCCTCGACCTGTACCTCGGCTCACTGGCCGCACTCGGCCTCGACCTCAAGCAAAACGATGTGCGCTTCGTCGAAGACGATTGGGAAAACCCGACGCTCGGCGCCTGGGGTCTGGGCTGGGAAGTCTGGCTCAACGGCATGGAAGTGACCCAGTTCACCTACTTCCAGCAAGCGGGCGGCATCGAGTGCTACCCGGTGACCGGCGAGATCACCTACGGTCTCGAGCGTCTGGCCATGTACCTGCAAGGCGTGGACTCGGTCTACGACCTGGTCTGGG
>JAZKIX010000021.1:0-255 GCA_040384645.1 Pseudomonadota bacterium
GCTCAGCAGCAACCGCCAGCACATACTCAGCTTACCGCCTCCCCCATGAATCAGCTAGTACCCAGTATAATCACCGATCCTCTGCGGATCGCAACCGCACCGCTCGCAACGATAATCTGACAGCTTATGCTCGCCTCGCAAAAAAAAGAAATAGGCAATATCTTCCACGCAGCAGTAACGCGTATTTTTGATGCTCAAGCGGCCACTATTACGATAGTGCTTGAACGACCACGGGATGCTTCACATGGCGATATT
>JAZKIX010000021.1:265-13291 GCA_040384645.1 Pseudomonadota bacterium
CAGTTAGCTAAGTCACTGAAGATGAATCCGCGTGAACTTGCGCAACGCATTGTCGCCGAAGTCATGCTGGATTCAGCGACACCAAATCTGATAGCGTCGATAGACGTAGCGGGGCCGGGCTTTATTAACATCCGACTTGCTGCGAGCGCAAAACAAATGGTTATTAAAGCCATTTTCGAGCAGACCACGCATTACGGTGAAAGCTCAATCGGCGTAGGAAAAAAAGTCATCGTTGAATTTGTCTCAGCAAATCCGACAGGGCCGCTCCACGTTGGTCACGGCAGGCAAGGCGCTTTAGGTGATGCAATTGCAGCTTTGCTTCAGACGCAAGGTTACGATGTGACACGTGAGTTTTATTATAACGACGCCGGCGTACAGATCGCCAATCTTGCGTTATCTGTGCAAGCTCGCATAAAAGGGTTGAATCCAGGCGACCAAGGTTGGCCGGAATCCGCTTACAACGGTAGTTATATCGCTGATATTGCTGCCGAATATTCTGCCAAATGTACGGTGGCCGCAAGTAATGGCATACCCGTCACTGCGAGTGGCGATGCCGATAACATTGACTCCGTTCGCGACTTTGCCGTCACCTATTTGCGGCGTGAACAAGACGTCGATTTGCAGGCATTCGGCGTCAAATTCAATAACTATTATCTTGAATCGTCCTTGTACTCGGATGGCAAAGTTAACGCAACGGTCAATGCGTTAATTGAGCACCAAAAGACGTATGAGTCGGACGGCGCACTCTGGTTACGCACCACCGATTATGGCGATGACAAAGATCGCGTCATGAAAAAATCCGATGGAACATATACCTATTTTGTGCCGGACGTCGCCTATCACGTCACAAAATGGCAGCGTGGATTTGTGCAGGCGATAAATGTCCAAGGCAGCGATCACCATGGCACAATTACGCGAGTCCGGGCCGGTTTGCAAGCCTTGGATCTCGGCGTGCCGCAGAGTTATCCAGAATATGTGTTGCACAAGATGGTTACGGTAATGAAGGATGGCGCCGAGGTCAAAATCTCCAAACGCGCCGGCTCCTACGTCACAGTCCGTGACTTGATCGAATGGTCAGGTAATGGCGATATCGTCAAAGGGCGCGACGCAGTACGCTTTTTTCTTATTTCACGGAAGGCTGATACCGAGTTTGTCTTCGATGTCGATGTCGCTCTAGCCCAATCCGATGAAAATCCAGTCTATTACGTCCAGTACGCTCACGCGCGGATTTGTTCTGTTTTGAATCAATGGGGCGGCGAAGAGGCAAGTTTGTTTGATGCAGACCTGACGCCTCTGGTTGTGCCGCGCGAGGCTGCATTATTGGCGAAGCTGGCTGAATATCCAGAGATGTTGCAACACGCACTGGAAGAACTGGGTCCGCATCAAGTCGCATTTTATTTGCGCGAGCTGGCGGGCGAACTACATGGCTATTACAATGCCGAACGCGTGTTGGTCGACCACGTGCCAACCAAAATGGCGCGTCTGGCGTTAATGATGGCGATCAGGCAGGTGCTGCGAAACGGACTGGCGCTAATTGGCGTGAGTGCGCCGGACAAAATGTAAAGCGGAGACGGCTGAAATGCATCTACTAAAATTTGAAACTACGCAGCTAAGTAAAAGCCAGCATGGTGGTACGCTATTAGGACTGATTATCGGGCTGATCGTTGGCTTGGCTATTGCAGTTGCAGTGGCGCTGGTGATTACAAAAGGTGCGACGCCATTTACTACCCGTCCCGGAAAGCAAGATAAGGCGGCCGAACTCAGTCCTGGGCAAATTGCAGATCCGAACAAGGCTTTGTATGGCAATAAGGATGCGGCAAAAGAAGCAGCCAAGGCTTTTGCTAAAGGCACGCCGGAAGCGGTGGTAAAGCCAGCCGAAGCACCAGTCGTACAAGTGGCTAAGCCTGAAGTAAAAGTACCGGCCGCAGACGAAAAGTTAGCTGTTGAAAAATCTAAAACACCCGAACTAGCGAAAGCCGCAGAGCCGACAGTCAAGCCAGAAGTGGTCGATGACAAATGGCTCTATTACCTCCAGGCTGGTGCCTTCCGCGAACAAGCCGACGCTGAAAACACCCGCGCGAAACTGGCTTTGCTAGGGGTCGAAGCCAAGATCGCCGACCGCGCCACAGATAGCGGCAATCTATATCGGGTTCGAGTAGGGCCATTCAATCAAGTCGAAACAATGAACCGTATTCGCACCAAACTGTCAGATAACGGCGTTGATGTTGCCGTCATACGCAATCAAAAATAATCTTAAAGGATCTTATGCGCTTTCTTCGCAAACTACTCTCAACTGTTGGCCTGTGTTTCATTGCCTTGTCTGCTTCCGCAACGCCGGCAGATCCCAAAAATGGTGTCGAATATTTGACACTTGAAAGCCGTCAAAATACCGAATCGGGTAAAAAAATAGAAGTAATTGAATTCTTCGGATATTTTTGTCCACATTGCAATGTCTTCGATCCCAGCTTGACGGAGTGGGTGAAGAAGCAAGGTGACAATATCGTGTTTAAGCGAATCCATATCGCCTTCGGCGAATCGATGGTGCCGCAACAGCGCTTGTACTTTGCACTGGAAGCCATGGGCAAGACCGAAGAAATGCACAAGAAAATTTTCGCTGCAATTCATAATGAGCGTCAATCCTTGAACAAGGAAGAGGCGATCATCGACTTCGTAGTCAAGCAAGGCATAGATAAGCAAAAATTCGTCGACACATACAATTCGTTTGCAGTACAAACCAAGGCGCGCCGTGCCACACAGATGCAAAGCACTTACAAAATCGACGGCGTGCCGACCATCGTGATCGATGGCCAGTACCTGACTTCGCCGTCGATTGCCGGTAAGGGACAGCCGACCGAGCCAGCCATGCAAGATGCCGCGTTAAAGGTTATGGATGTGTTAGTTGCGCGTGCCCGTCCTGCCGCCGCAGTTGCGGACAAGAGTAAAAAAGCCACGAAGAACTAGCCTGCTCGATGTCAAATCGCTCAAAAAATCCGCCACCCGCAAGCGTGGCGGATTTTTTATGAAGATTGCATATGCATAAAGTATTCATCACGGGTGCATCGAGCGGTCTGGGAGCAGCATTGGCTCGTCAATATGCCCAGCAAGGCGCGACATTGGGATTGGTCGGCCGCCGCCAGCAAGTGCTGCAGCAATTGGCGGCCAGCTTGCCCAATGCGCAGCAACACCGTTGTTACCCACTTGATGTGACCAAGCACACGGAACTGGCTGCGGCTGCTGCCGATTTTATCGGCGACACGGGCATTGATGTCGTGATCGCCAACGCCGGCATATCGCAAGGTACGCGGAGCGAATATGCCGAAGACATAGCGGTCTTTGAACGTATCATCGCTACCAATCTAACCGCAACCGTGGCAACTTTTGCGCCCTTTATCGCAGCCATGAAAGCGCAAGCCGCCAATGGCAATCGCAATGGTCGTCTGGTTGGCATTGGCAGCGTGGCTGCAATCCGTGGTTTGCCAGGTGCGGAAGCCTATAGTGCGTCGAAAGCGGCTGTGGTCAGTTATTGCGAATCGCTGCGAGTCGAATTGCGGGGCGTAGGGATTGCGGTCGTCACCATCATGCCGGGCTACATCGATACGCCGATGACACAGATCAATGACTATCCCATGCCGTTTTTGATGCCTGCACCAAAATTTGCAGCTAGCGCCGTGAAGGCGATTAGCGCTGGTACTAGCTATCGCGTCATTCCATGGCAAATGGGTCTGGTGGCAAAATTACTGCGCTTAATGCCCAATTTTTTGTATGACTATGCATTTTCCAAAGCGCCATACAAGGCACGCCTGATTGAGCCGGCGTCTGCGCCGACGGAATTGTGAGTCCCAAGGCCGTGTTTAACGACTAAAAAGGCGAAAATATACTGGGTATAGTATTAAATTTGAGGCAATAAAAACGTGCGGGACGGCCATGTTTCATGGCTATACCCCCGTCATTTTGGACATAACGACTGGAAACAGAGCCGATTTTGTGACACAACAGCCGTACCACACGCCGCTCGGTTGCCACAACGATTATTCTTGGCATGGATGCCACCAGCTAGAGACCGATCAATGAGCAACCCATTCTCCATTCAAGACATCGCTGCATTCAGTCGTCCCGCCGCGCGCTACGTCCAGCTCCAAGTCATTGCCGAAACCGGCTCGACCAATGCCGATTTGATGGCGGCGATCCACCCCAATAGCAAGCCGACCTTGTTGATCGCCGAGGCCCAGACCGCCGGCCGAGGTCGTGCTGGCCGCAGTTGGTTGTCGGCGCCGCAAGCGAGCCTCACGTTCTCGCTGGCTTGGAATTTTGCACTGCCGGTGCAGGCGTTGCTCGGCCTGCCTCTGGCCGTGGGCGTTGCGATAGCCGAGACATTGGCTGCATTTGACGTCTTCGTCCAATTGAAATGGCCCAACGACGTGCTCAAGGATGGCAAGAAACTGGCCGGGATTTTGATCGAAACAATGCCGGCGCCGGTTGATGAGCGTGGTTACGACAGTCAAGAGCTCTGGGCCGTGATCGGAATCGGACTCAATCTGCTCATGCCGGACGAACTGGAGGCGCAGATCGGGCAAGCGGCAGCATCGATACCGTGGCTGGCGCAGCTAGATCGCAATGTGTTGATGGCAGCGCTGTTAAGCACCCTGTGCGAGGCGTTGGCGCAGTTCGAGACTGAGGGTTTTCCCGCCTTTGAAGCACGTTGGAATCGCCTGCATGCATTCGCCGGACAGCCGGTCGCGATCATGGATCAAGGCCATGTCTTGCAGCAAGGGATCGCGTTTGGGGTAGACGCCGCCGGTTGTCTGCTGCTCGATACGGCTGCGGGGCGGATCGCGGTGGTGGCCGGCGACGTGTCCTTGCGTGTGCAGCAGCTAGCATGATGTGGTTACTGATCGACGTCGGCAATACCCGGCTCAAATGGGCCGCGGTACCTGCGCCGCCAGCGCCCGCCCAATTGGGGCAATGGCTAGCGTGCGGTAACGCCGGTCTGGCTGACCTGGGCCAGCTCACGGCGAAATGGCGGGCGATGCCCATCGGGCGCATTCTCGTCGCCAATGTAGCGGGCGACGCAATACGGCGCCAGCTCGAACGACTCTTTGCAATGTCGGCGGCACCTGTTGCAATCGAGGTCGAATGGTTCGCTTCCAGCGCCAGCGCTGCCGGTGTGCGCAGTCGCTATCGTCGGCCTGAGCAATTGGGTTGCGACCGCTTTGCTGCGGCGATCGGCGCGCACGCCCTATTTCCAGCGCAGCCTTTGATTGTTGCCAGTTGCGGCACCGCAACCACGATTGATGCGGTCAGCGCGGATGGCGTATTTATCGGCGGCTTGATTTTGCCTGGCCTCGATTTAATGACGACCTCGCTCGCAAAAAATACCGCACAACTCCCGCAAGTGAATCAGGGTAATGAAAAGCGAAGTCTGCCCTTTGCCGACAATACTGACGATGCAATCCTGAGCGGTTGCATAGCCGCGCAAGTGGGCGCGATTGAGCGCGCGGTCCGATTGCATCCCGACCCAGCGGTCACCGCAACTTGCGTACTTGCCGGTGGCGCCGCAAAAAGTATTGCGCCCGTGCTATCTGTGCCTTACAACATGGTTGATAATCTGGTTCTCGTCGGATTGCACGCGGTGGCAATCGATCAACAACAGTCAGGGGCAACATGTTGAGATTTTTCTTTTGGGTATTGCTAATCGCCAATGCCGGATTGTTCGCCTATCATCAAGGCTATCTGGGGTTTGCCAACGGGCATGAGACGGACCGCTTGGAGGCCCAAATCAATCCCGAAAAAATCAAGCTGATCCCCGTGGCAAGTGCCAGTGCCAGTATTGCCGCGACACCTGCCGCGCCATTACCGGATACTAAGCCTGAGATGATCGCTTGTACCCAAGTGGGCAATTTTACGGCGCCGGATGCGATTCGATTCGAAGCAGCATTGCTGAGCCTGAATCTAGGTGATCGTCAGTCTCGCCACAATGTCAAGGAAGTTGCCAGCCATATGGTCTATATTCCGCCGCTGGCAGATAAGGAGGCGGCTGACAAGAAAGCGAGCGAATTGCGCGGCATGGGCGTCACGAATTTTTATATCATGCAAGAAAATTCCGGTATGAAATGGGGCATATCACTGGGCGTATTCAAAACCGAGGACGCAGCGCAAAATCATTTGGATGAATTGCTAAAAGCGGGCATTAAAAGTGCCCGGGTCGGCGCCCGTAGCGTCGTCACCAACCGGTTTGCCTTCCAATTGCGCGATCTCGATCCCGCTACCAGATCAAGTTTGGACAAGATTCAAGCTGGCTTTCCAAATCAAGCGATTGGTGTTTGCGACTAAGAACCAAAAATATACTGCCAGGTGTATTTTTTAAGGTGCGATAAATACGAGCGGCAGAGGGGGTATATGTCGATATACCCCCATAATTTTTGCTATTTGACTATTGCGCCGGCAGGGTCAAGGGCACAATAAGCGGCATGGAAAGTAGCCAGCCGCCATCTTGCAACCAGCGTGCCGCGTTTGCAGCGTCGACCTGGCTGGGGTAGGGGCCGCTGTAGAGCCGGTACAAATTTCCCGAGAAAACGATGCGTAGCGCCGCTTGATTGGCCGGCCAGTTTTGTACCAGGCGTTGCTGCGCCGCTTCTGCATTGGCAACTTGCCCGAAGGCGCTTAGTTGCAAATAGTATGCGGTGTTGCCACCTTTCATAGTGGTCGTGTCGCCCGCAGCCTCGCTGGTCGCGGCAAGGTTCTTGCTCACTTGCGCAGTGCTATCGCTAACGCGATCCGTCTGCATCATTAATGCGATGTCGGCCGGCGCAACCGGTTCGTCCACTGTCGCTGCAACTGGCGGCAATGACTTAACACTGCCTTGCAATTGTGATGACGATTTTAATGAATCCGGTTTGGGCGCTTGCGCCAGCCGCACAATGTCATTTGGCAACAGCCGCTCCACAAATAGTTCCGCGCTGCCGCTGCTGAGGTAACCCAACTTCAAGGCGGCGGTGTATGACAGGTCGATAATCCGGTTTGAATGAAACGGGCCGCGGTCATTGACGCGCACGATCACTTGCTGACCGTTGCGCAGGTTGCTGACCCGTGCATACGAGGGAATCGGCAGCGTGGGATGCGCCGCAGTCAGCTGGTACATGTCATAGCGCTCGCCGGACGAGGTCTTCTGGCCGTGAAATTTTTTGCCGTACCAACTGCCGATACCGCGCTGCGAGAATGGCTCGTTGTGGGTGATCGGCGTATAGAGCTTACCGAACACTTTGTAGGGCCGATTGCCAGACTTGGAATACGGCTCCAGTTTCGGTTCAGGATCAGGCGTCGCCAGCAAATTCTCCGGTGTTTGGTCGCCCGGTCCATCGTCCTGATAGTAGCCGCCTCGGCCAGATCCGGCCGCTGGCAAAACGGGATGGGCCGCTTGAGGCACCGGTTTGGCGGTGGCTGGTGGCGCAACGGGGACAGGTGTGGGAACGCTGGATTTGGCCGGTTCGAGACTTGCTCTTGACGAAGACGTTTTGGGCTCAACGGCGCAGCCAGTCAATACCAGTCCGGCCAACAGAGACCAATAAATGCTATGGCGAAAGCGCAGACCGCGGCAGTGCATTAGCCTGTTGGACAAGCTAATTTTGACGATGCCAATGGAAAAAGGATGCGAAATCAGCTTTTTACCAATTTACGGTGGCGTTGAATACTCATCAAGATACCGCTGCCTAGCCCAAGCGTCACTAATGCCGTGCCGCCATAGCTCATGAATGGCAACGGCACGCCAACCACTGGCAAGATGCCGCTGACCATGCCGATGTTCACAAACGCGTAAGTGAAAAAAATCAAGGTAATGGCACCGGCCAACAGCCGCGTGAATAAGGTCGGCGCATTGGCGGCGATCATGAGGCCGCGCCCGATCAGCAATAAATAGAGCAACATCAACACGAGATTGCCCACCAATCCAAATTCTTCGGAATAGACGGCGAAGATAAAGTCGGTCGTGCGCTCAGGGATAAATTCCAGATGCGCCTGGGTGCCCTTCAGCCAGCCCTTGCCGGTAATGCCACCTGAACCGACCGCAATAGTCGATTGGATGATGTGAAACCCTTTGCCGAGCGGGTCGGCCGAAGGGTCAAGCAGCATCATGACGCGTGTTCGCTGGTAGTCATGCAGCACCGACCAGACCACCGGCAGACTGGCACTGACTGCGACAAATAAGCCGATCAGTGTTTTCCAGGACAGGCCAGCCAGAAAGATGACATAAAACCCAGCTGCCAGAACCAGAAGGGCGGTACCCAAATCAGGTTGTTTGGCAATCAAGCCCACTGGGATCGCCAGTAGCAGTCCGGCAATCAGGAATTCGCGCCAGCGGATCATGCCTTCCCGCTTTTGGAAAAACCAGGCCAGCATCAAGGGCATGGCAATTTTCATGATTTCGGAAGGCTGAATCACCATACCTAGATTGATCCAGCGCCGTGCGCCTTTTTTGATGATGCCAAACATTGCCACCGCAATCAAAAGCGCAATACCGGCTGTATACAAGGGCACGGCAAAGCGCATCAAGGTCTGTGGCGGTACATTGGCTGCGACCCACATCACGGCAAACGCAATCAGGATATTGCGTAGCTGGTCTTCCACCCGCCCCGGGAAATCGATGCCGGCTGAATACAGCGTCACGATCCCAGCCGACAACAAAAGGAAAATAATCAACGCCAGCGGGCCATCAAACACCATGAACATGGGCATGATGCGACGCCAGACGGAACGGGTTTCGGGCATATGCATAGAGGATCGCTCAGTCTGTGTTGCCAAGGGATTCGCCGCCGGCTTGCGGGCCACCATTAGATTCTGCTTCAGCCTTCAGTTCCGCCGCCGACCTGAGCAAGACTTCATCTTCCTTAACCACCGGCGTCTTGTCCTTGCCCGTTGATTTTTTCCCCAAAAGGAAATAGTCCAGCGTTTTCCTTACAATCGGTGCTGCTGCCGCTGCGCCAAAACCACCGTTTTCTACGATGATTGCCAAAGCGATCGTCGGTTTATCCGCGGGTGCGAAGGCGGTATAAAGTGAGTGATCGCGGTGTCGTTCACGCACCGTTTTGGCATTGTATTTTTCATTGGCGCCGATGCCGACCACCTGGGCAGTGCCAGTCTTGCCAGCGGAAATATATTCAGTTTTTGAAAAAACGCCTGACGAAGTACCCTCTAGCGTGACGCCGACCATGGCACGCTTAACGATATCGATATTTTCTTGTGTGAGGTTGATCCGGTAACTCTCTTTTGGTACGGTCAACGTGCGTGCGTGCGTTACGCCGTTCTCTAGTATCTTGACCAAATGCGGCTTCATTACCACACCATTGTTGGCAAGAATCGCAGTGGCCTGTGCCAGTTGCAGTGGTGTAAAAGCGTTATAACCTTGCCCAATCCCGAGCGAGATGGTTTCGCCCAAATACCATTTTTGTAAGGCGGGCGTCTTGTAATTCGCGCGCTTCCAACTGGTCGATGGCAATAATCCGCGCCGCTCATGTTCCAGGTCGATTCCCGTCAGTTCGCCAAAGCTGAACGGCTTCATGAAGTCGTGAATGACATCGACTCCCAAATCGTTGGCCAGGATGTAATAGTATGTATCGCAAGAATGGACGATGGATTTGTACAAGTCGACAGTGCCATGTCCGCCTTCCTTGTCATCGCGGAACTTATGATTGCCAAAGAAGAAGTAGCCCGGATCGTGGATGCTATTGGCTGGGGTGCGTTTACCCAGTTCCAATCCTGCCAGCGCCATAAAAGGTTTGTAGGTCGAACCCGGTGGATAACTGCCGGTGAGCGGACGATTCAATAAGGGGCGGTCGAGCGAGTTGTTGAGGGCGTCCCAGCTTTGCTGGTCGATGCCTTCCACAAACAGGTTCGGGTCATAATTGGGCTTGGATACGTAAGCTAGGATGTCGCCGGTCGCCGGTTCAATCGCCACCAGCGCACCGCGTCGGTCGCCAAAAGCATCTTCAACAATTTTTTGCAATTCGATGTCGATTGACAGGATCAGGTTGTTACCTGGAGCGGCAGACGTGCGCGACAAAGTGCGTACCGCCCGCCCACCGGCCGAGACTTCGACTTCTTCGTAACCGGTGGTGCCGTGCAGTTGCTTTTCATAACTTTTTTCTAGGCCTTCCTTGCCTATGTAATCAGTGCCGCTATAGTTGGCGCTATCTTCCATAGCATCGATTTTTTCTGAATCTTTCTGGCTGATCCGGCCGATATAACCGACCACGTGCGACGCAACCTCGCCCAGGGGATATTGACGGAACAGACGCGCTTGAATGTCGACGCCAGGAAAGCGAAAACGCTGCACCGTAAATCGCGCCACTTCCTCGTCGGTCAGGCGGGTTCTAAGCGGCACGCTTTCAAAATTTTTCGATTCTTCCAACAGCTTGCGAAAGCGCTTGCGATCCTTCGGCTCGATATCGACCAGCAAGGCCAGTTCATCGATTAAGGAATCCAGCTCACCGTGGATTTTGGACGGAGTAATTTCAAGCGTATAGGCAGAATAGTTGCGTGCAAGTACCACGCCGTTGCGATCCAGAATCAGGCCGCGATTGGGTACCACGGGCACGATGGAGATGCGGTTTTCCTCCGCTTGCGCCGCATAATCATTGTGTTTGATGACTTGCAACCAGACAAAACGCGCCAACAGCAAGGCAAAACATAGCAATACGAAGCCGGCCACCGCGGTCAGCCGGAGGCGGAAGAAATATAGTTCGCGCTCAGTGTTTCTAAGTTCGGTCATTCAGGCGTGCTTGTATTTAACAGAATCGTAAATGTGGAAGCCGACGCAGGCACCGCATCTCGCTCAGTGACTAGGCCGATCACAAGGGGCGCCAACTAGATCGGGCGGTTCATGTCCTTGTCGACGGCACGGCGTTGTGGCGCCAACAGCAGCCAGGTGACTGTCGGCCAAAGTGCAATCGAGACAAAGCTTTCAAGAAAATACAGCCAGCCTGGAAACTTCCCACTCACCAGCAGCCGGATTACCAGTTGCACCACCTGTGTCAGTAGCAAGAGCGGCAGTACGTGCATGGCTTGCGTCACGGTGGGAAACCACAATACGCGGCGATGAATCGTGATCGCAAAAAACGACAGCAAGGTATAGGCCAGTGCGTTTTCGCCCAAGAGCGATGCGTCATGCACGTCCATCAATAAACCCATGAAAAATGCCACGCCCATGCCTACCTTGCGCGGTTGATGGATGCCCCAGAACACCAGCACCAGTGCCACAAAATCAGGAACGCCAATCCAGCCTCCCCAGGGCAGCAAATTCAAAGCGAACGCGATGATCAGACTGACCGAAATGAAAGCGGGACTGACTGGCTGCAAGATATAGTGCGGTCGATTCATTTTGCCGCCTCTTTCGCTTTTGCCGCGACATCCTTAGCGTGTTTCTTGCCCACTTTTTCCTTGATTCCCTCGGCCGGCGGGCGTGGCGCAATACGCATATCCGACAACAAGATCAATAATTGATTATTGCGGTCGATGCCTGCCAGCGGCTGGCAAACGATACGGCCAAATACGCCGGAACTGCTGTTTTCGACCTGCACGACCTTCGCTACGGACAAGCCGGCGGGATACACGCCATCGATGCCCGACGTCACCAATACATCGCCGATCTGGATATCAGAATTGGCAGCCATGAAACGCAAATCGAGCAAACCGTTTTGGCCACGTCCATAGGCAACGCTACGCAACCCATTGCGTACCACCTGCACCGGAATTGCTTGATCCTTGTCGGTCAGTAAAGTGACTTCGGCGGTGAACATAAATACCCGTGTGACTTGCCCGACCACGCCGATATCGTCGATCACAGGTTGCCCCACAGCGATGCCTTGTTGCGTGCCACGATCCAGAATGATTTTGCGGGTGAATACATCACGCGCGTCATACAGGATTTCGGCCATGATCGATTTGATGGCCAGACGCTCGCGCGCACCTAGCAATTGTCGTAAATGGATGTTTTCCACCGAGGATTGCTGGGCTTGCTGAAGGATTTGCGCACTGGCAGTTTGCTGCCGTTTAAGGCCGGTGATTTCTTTTTGCAAACCGGATACGGAAGAAAAATAGTCGCCGACGCGGTAAGCGGCATCGCGCGGCGTTAGCGCCACGATCTGGAGCGGATACAACACCGTCCCCACCAGTTGCCGAATCATTGCCAGCGACTGAAAGCGCGCATCGGAAACCAATAAAACCAAGGCAATTGCAGCCAGAATCGTGACTTTGACGCGGGCCGGCGCGCCCTGCTTGAATAACGGTGGCGGGCTGTACTGCATTAGCGTAACTCACCACCGCAGTTCGGCCATGCTGCCTGTAGGACACAGGCAGCATGTTGGTATCGCGTATCAAGCGTAGGGGATTGAAGCATCATTGCAAATCTTGCAGCTAAGTGGACGGCCCAATTATTCGTAAGAGAAAATTGACCCCAACTTGTCCATCCGTTCCAGCGCCATACCGGAACCGCGCACCACGCACGTGAGCGGATCCTCTGCCACGATCACCGGCAGGCCGGTTTCTTCCATCAGCAGACGATCCAGGTCGCGCAGCAAGGCGCCGCCGCCGGTCAGCATCATGCCTTTTTCGGCAATGTCGGCACCGAGTTCCGGCGGGGTTTGCTCCAGCGCGTTTTTGACAGCAGAAACGATGTTATTGAGCGGATCGGTCAATGCTTCTAAAATTTCATTGCTGGAAATGGTAAATGAGCGCGGAATGCCTTCCGACAGATTGCGTCCTTTTACTTCCATTTCTTTCACTTCGGAGCCGGGGAAAGCCGATCCGATGGCTTTCTTGATCGCTTCAGCGGTTTGTTCGCCGATGAGCATGCCGTAGTTGCGGCGTATGTAATTGACGATGGCTTCGTCGAACTTATCGCCACCGACCCGCACCGAACCTTTGTACACCATGCCGCCAAGAGAAATAATCCCGACTTCGGTAGTGCCGCCGCCGATGTCGACCACCATCGAACCGGTTGCTTCCGATACTGGCAAGCCGGCACCGATGGCCGCGGCC
>JAZKIX010000021.1:13301-25352 GCA_040384645.1 Pseudomonadota bacterium
ATCAAATACACTTGTGATGCACCAGCGCCGAGGGCCGATTCGCGAATCGCGCGGCGCTCTACCTGGGTTGAGCCGCAAGGCACGCAAATGATGATGCGTGGCGAGGGCCGGAAAAACTTGGAGTCATGCACCATGCGGATAAATTGCTTGAGCATTTGTTCGGTCACGGTGAAATCGGCAATCACGCCGTCTTTCATCGGCCGGATCGCCTCGATATTGCCTGGAACTTTGCCCAGCATTTGCTTGGCTTCTTTACCTACGGCCTGGATGGTTTTTTTGCCATTGGGGCCGCCTTCCTGGCGAATCGCCACCACGGAAGGTTCGTCCAGCACGATACCTAAGCCGCGCACATAAATGAGGGTGTTGGCTGTACCCAGATCGATTGCCAGGTCATTCGAAAAATAACTACGTAAAAATCCAAACATGAATTGTCCTGATGCGCAACGACGGTGCGCGTAAGCATTTTTGAAAGGGGGTTTAATCCGGTAATCAGTAATGCATGGGTTGAGGCAAATAAGTAATGCTACGACTTGCAAACACCTGCAGCGGCTTAACCACGCGTGCCAGCATCGCATTAACCCGCCATTCTACCTTATAATTTGGCAGATATTTGCTTCGCGGCCACGCAAAAATGCATCGGCGAAATCAGTTTTTGATGCGGTTTTACATGGTGAACAAGGCTTTTTATAAACAATTGTCATTGTGCCCAGCACGTTTTCATCCACGCTTTTTACTCACACTCCCCCCATGTCCCTCGCTCTCTCCGATGTTATTCGCATTGCCCATTTGGCCCAGCTGGAACTTGGTGCCGACCAAGCTGAAAAAACGCTGACCCAACTCAACGGCATTTTCGCCCTGGTTGAGCAAATGGGCGCCGTCGACACCAGTGGGATAGCGCCGCTCAGTCATCCGATTGCGGCATTGATGCCCGATTTGTGCTTGCGTCTGCGCGACGATACGGTTACGGAAGAGAATCGGCGGGAAGACTATCAGCAACCGGCACCGGCGGTCCAAGACGGCCTGTATTTAGTGCCGAAAGTGATCGAATAAGCTGTTAATCATCACTTCACACCGTTGGTACGAAAAAATCCAGTAGCACCTCAAGTTTCCTGAATGCAGAAACCACGTCATGCACACAAAAACCCTTAAAGAATTGTCGGTCTTGCTGCATACCAAGCAAATTTCCGCGACCGAATTGTCGGCCTTGTTTCTGGCGCGCATCAAGCAAAGCACCTTGAATGCCTTCCTCCATGTTGACGAAGCGCTGACCTTGCAACAAGCCGCTGCCGCTGATCGCCGGCTGGCGCAAAACGATACAACGCCGCTGACCGGCATCCCCATCGCGCACAAGGATATTTTTGTCACGCGCGACTGGCGCTCTACCGCCGGCTCCAAAATGCTGGCCGATTACGTCAGCCCGTTCGATGCTGCCGTGGTCGAGCAATTCTCCCAAGCCGGCATGGTGACTCTGGGCAAACTTAATTGCGACGAATTTGCCATGGGTTCATCCAATGAAAACTCTGCTTTCGGCGCAGTCAAGAATCCGTGGGATCTGAAAGCCGTGCCAGGCGGTTCTTCCGGCGGTTCGGCGGCAGCGATTGCGGCTCGCCTCGCGCCGGCTGCGACGGCGACCGATACCGGCGGCTCGATCCGCCAGCCAGCGTCGCTGTGTGGTGTGACTGGCATCAAGCCGACCTATGGCCGGGTCTCGCGCTACGGCATGATTGCCTTTGCCTCATCGCTCGATCAAGGCGGGCCGATTGCCAAAACCGCCGAAGATTGCGCGCTCTTGCTGGGTTCAATGGTCGGTTTCGATCCCCGCGATTCGACCAGCCTTGAAGTAGGTAAAGGCGGCGAAAAAGAAGACTTTACGCGTGATTTGAACCGCTCTTTGCAAGGCTTGCGGATCGGCATACCTCGTGAATATTTCGGCGAAGGCTTGGCGTCCGATGTCGAGCAGGCGGTACGTGCCGCTCTGGCTGAATATGAAAAACTGGGCGCCAAGCTGGTCGATATTTCTTTGCCGAAAACAGCCCTGTCGATCCCGGTGTATTACGTGATTGCGCCAGCGGAAGCGTCATCGAATCTGAGCCGTTTCGATGGCGTGCGCTACGGCCATCGTGCCGCGCAATATGGCGACCTGTCGGACATGTACAAGAAGAGCCGCGCCGAAGGATTTGGCGAAGAAGTGCAGCGTCGCATTCTGGTCGGCACCTACGTTTTATGCCACGGCTATTACGACGCTTATTATCTGCAAGCGCAAAAAATCCGACGCCTGATCGCACAAGATTTCCAGCAAGCATTTGAACAATGCGACGTTATCATGGGGCCGGTCTCGCCGACGGTGGCGTGGGATCTGGGCGACAAGGCAGACGATCCAATCGCTAATTATCTGGCCGATATTTTCACCCTGTCGACTAGTTTGGCAGGATTGCCCGGCATGTCGATCCCTTGTGGTTTTGGCCAGGGTGAAAAGAACGCCCAGCGTCCGGTTGGCTTGCAAATCATCGGTAACTATTTCAAAGAAGCGCAATTGCTCAATGTGGCGCACCAATACCAATTGGCAACCGATTGGCATGCGCGCGCGCCGGCCGGGATTTAATCCCTGGCGCAGTGTCCAATTCAATTGAACGAATAAAAAGTGTAGAACAGCGAGGAAATTATGCAGTGGGAAGTTGTCATCGGTCTGGAAACACACGCGCAGCTTACAACTGCCTCCAAAATATTTAGCGGCGCTTCGATCCGCTTCGGCGCCGCGCCCAATACCCAGGCTTGCCCGGTCGATCTGGCTTTGCCTGGTGTGTTGCCAGTGATGAATAAGGGCGCGGTCGAGCGCGCGATTCAATTCGGGCTGGCGATTGGCGCCACCATCGCGCCGCATTCAGTGTTTGCCCGTAAAAATTATTTTTATCCCGACTTGCCCAAGGGCTATCAAATCAGTCAATTCGAGTTGCCGGTGGTAGTCGGTGGCAAGGTGTCTTTCATCCTGGAAAAAGACGGCAAGCCGGAATTGCGCACCGTGCAACTGACCCGCGCCCACCTGGAAGAAGACGCCGGTAAGTCGCTGCATGAAGATTATCAAGGCATGACCGGCATCGACTTGAATCGCGCCGGCACGCCCTTGCTGGAAATCGTGACCGAACCCGATATGCGCAGCGCCGCCGAAGCTGTGGCCTACGCCAAGGCGCTACATTCGCTGGTGATGTGGCTCGGCATTTGTGATGGCAATATGCAAGAAGGCTCGTTCCGCTGCGACGCCAATGTCTCGGTGCGCCCGGTCGGCCAGGTTGAATACGGCACCCGCTGCGAGATCAAGAATCTGAATTCTTTCCGTTTCATGGAAGACGCCATCAATTACGAATTGCGGCGCCAGATCGAATTGATCGAAGACGGCGGCAAGGTGCAGCAAGCCACGCGCCTATACGATCCCGACAAGAAAGAAACCCGCTCCATGCGCAGCAAGGAAGACGCGCAGGATTACCGCTATTTCCCCGACCCCGATTTGCCGCCGCTGGTGATTTCAAGCGAGTGGATCGATGAAGTATTGGAAAGAATGGATAAAATTCCAGGTACAAATGAGGTCGATTTGCCAGAAAACCGTGCTCGCCATTACCGGGAAAAGTATGGATTGTCGGAATATGATGCAAGTATTCTTACATCGGATAGATATATTGCAATTTATTTTGACTCTCTATCACAGGAGGCAACGATTAGGGGAAACTCAACGGAAATGGGTGAACCTTCATTTCAAGAAAATGACGTCTCGAAATACAAGCTTTGTGCAAATTGGACGATCAACGAAGTACTTTCCAAAGTCAATGATGACGGGGTCGAATCATCGAAACTTAGTCCGACGATTCCGCCATTGGGACAAATTCTTTTGAATTTACGGAAAAACGTCATTAATGCAAAAACTTCAAAAGATCTCTTTAATGAAATTTGGCAAGACTATAAGGATAACGCTTTCGATTCTTTGCCAAATTGGACTCCAGAAAAGGTTGACAGAGTCATTGATGAACGAGGGCTGAAACAAATTTCCGACAGCAGTGCGCTTGAAGCAATCATCGATGAGGTACTTACAGCTAATGCCAAATCTGTGGAGGAATTCCGTGCAGGTAAAGAAAAAGCGTTTAATGCACTGATTGGACAAGCAATGAAGGCAACTAAAGGAAAAGGAAACCCCACGCAATTGACTGAGTTATTGCGTAAAAAGTTGGAAGGCTGATAGCCGGAAAGTATTGATTTAATTGGGGTATGCATTGAAACATAGCCTACCCCGCACGTAATATGCGGCCAATATTTTATACTGGTGCCAGTATATTTTTCTTGTTAGCGCTGTTTTGATGCCGTTTGCGTTGCATTCGCAGCGCTGGCCGCTTCCTTGGCGGCTGTCAATTCGCGGTAGCGCTTGATCATGTCATCGAAGCGGGCAGCGGCTTCGGCGATGCCGACTTCAACCACGCGCAAGTTCTTGGTTTCGTTTTCGATAGTCATGTCGGCTTGCTCGCTCTTGTTGCGCAAGCTTTGTGGCACGTTCTTGGTCTTGACCGTGGCAATTTCAGTTTGCACTTCTTTCTTTTGACGCTGGGCAATTGCCAGTGCCCCGTTCGAAACGCTCAATTTTTCTTTCCATTGCTCCATCGAACGCTTGCGGGCGGTTTCCAGCTCGGCCATGGTGAGATAGCGATTGAGCAAGATACGGTCGTTTTGCTTTTTCTCCGCCGCAGCAAGTTCTTCTGCCTTGTGCTTCTCGTCGTCGATATCTTTTTGACGCCGTTGCTCCGGTGTTAGCGGTGCCGGGATCTGCTGCTTGAGCACGCCGGCTTTGCTGATCTCGCGCATCGGCTGATTCGCGCATTCGGGGATCGGCCGGTCAGCGGTCAGCGTGCGTCCGGCGGCATCCTTGCAGATGAAAATCTGCGCCTGAGCGACCAAAGGCGCTGCCGCCAGCAGCAAAAGGATGAAGCGGGTCATTACGCGAGCGGTGGAGTGTTTATGCGACGCCATAACGTTCTCGATAGGTGGCAACGGCTTGGGTGTATTGCGCCAGTTCCGGATTGGCGCCAGCATCTGAAATATAGCCGAATAAATCATTCAGGTTGCCGATGGAAATGACGGGGATGCCATAGGTTTCACTGACTTCTTGCACCGCCGAATTGATTGACAAAGCGCCATCCTTGCCGGAGCGCTCCATCCGGTCCAGTGCGATCAAGACTGCACAGGGCGTGGCGCCGGCGGCACGGATCATGTCGACCGATTCCCGCACCGAGGTGCCAGCCGAAATCACGTCGTCCACGATCACTACACGTCCGGCCAGCTTGGCGCCGACAATCGTGCCGCCTTCACCGTGGTCCTTGGCTTCCTTGCGGTTGAAGGCGAATGAGGTGTTGCGGCCATGGCCGGACAAAGCGACGGCGGTACTGGCCGCCAGCGTAATGCCCTTGTAGGCGGGGCCGAACAACATATCGAACTCGACGCCCGAATCGAGCAGGGTACGGGCGTAAAAATCGGCCACTTTACCCAGGGTGGCGCCATCGCTAAACAAGCCGGCATTGAAGAAATAAGGTGAAGTGCGGCCAGCCTTGGTCACAAATTGACCGAAGCGAAGTACGCCGCTAGCGACTGAAAAGGCGATGAATTGTTGACGTAAATTGCTCAAAGTTTTCCCGGTAGTATTGAAGCTGACAAATTTCGTCGCTGTACGAGTGAATCCGTATTTTTTTGCAAAGGATCATTCTGTTAAGTAGCCATAAAGCAAGTCTCATTCCAAAGCGAAATTGAATGCGCGGCCATTTCAAGTATGCTGTGCGCTTCCTATTCGCTCTCATTCATGACTCGCCATGCCCAAAATCATTTCAGCCAATCTCAACGGTATCCGCTCCGCCGCCCGCAAGGGTTTTTTTGAATGGATGGCGGCGCAATCGGCCGACTTCGTCTGCGTCCAGGAGCTTAAGGCGCAAGCCGCCGATATGACGGAAGACTTCCTGCGTCCGACCGGCTACGTCGGCAATTTCCACTACGCCGAGAAAAAAGGCTATTCCGGTACCGGCATCTATAGCAAGCGTGCGCCAGATGCTGTCACCATCGGCTTCGGCAGCCCCGAATTCGATGCCGAAGGCCGTTATGTGCAGGCCGATTTCGGCAAGCTGAGCGTGATTTCAGTCTATTGTCCCTCCGGCTCGTCGTCGCCGGAGCGGCAAGAAGCAAAGTTCCGTTTCATGGAATTATTCCTGCCGCACTTGTTAACTTTGAAAGCCGAAGGGCGCGAAGTAGTGATCTGCGGCGATTGGAATATCGCGCACAAGGAAATCGACTTGAAAAACTGGAAAGGCAACTTGAAAAATTCCGGTTTCTTGCCGGAAGAACGAGCCTGGCTCTCGCGCGTGTTTGACGAAGTTGGCCTGGTCGATGTCCATCGCCAGATTGATGTTCGGCCCGAGCAATACACCTGGTGGAGCAATCGCGGTCAAGCGTACGCCAAAAACGTCGGCTGGCGCATCGATTACCACGTCGCCACGCCTGGGTTTGCAGCACAGGCCAAGCTGGCCTCGGTATACAAAGACGAGCGATTTTCAGACCATGCGCCTTTAATTATTGAATACGCGGAATAATTGCTTACCTACGTGCCCGTGAGGTGCGGCGACCAAGGCCGCAATCCGACAAAAGGTATCAACGGTGGTTTTGCCAAAAAAATACTGGGGGTAGTAAAAAATAATGCGCAGTGAATACGTGCGGATGATGGGGTAAATTGGCATATACCCCCCAATATTGTTGATATTTTATTAAAGCAAATATTGCATGCTCACTACAGCTTCGACAAAGTCACATCCAATTGTGCGACTGCGCCAATCCTTTCGGTTAAATCCCAATAGCGGCTGGCGCAGAATATATGCTCAAAGCTGGCGCGTGCTTTCAAACCGGCGCAAGGCGCCATCCAAGGGATCGGTAAATGCAATTGCCCGCGCCAGCAATTGCAGCGGCTGAGAATAATCATCACCCTTGCACGCTTGCACCTGGGGATAAAAACTGTCGTTGACAATCGGGATGCCCAACGAGGCCATATGCAGGCGCAGCTGATGGCGCTTACCGGTAATCGGATGCAAGCGGTACAAATTGAGGGCGCCGCGTGCTTCGATGAGGTCGATCTCGGTTTCGGAATTAGGCTCGCCCGGCACTTCTTGCATCAGGAAAAACGGTGTGCCATCGACCATCCGGCTGCGGTGGGTGAAGGGAAATTGCCGATCCGTCAGCGGCGGCGCCAGCGCTTCATAGGTTTTGGCGATTTCACGCTTATTGAACAGCGATTGATAGGCGCTACGACTGGCCGGATTGTGGGAAAAGATGATCACGCCGGCAGTCTCGCGGTCGATGCGGTGGATCGGCGTCAGGTGCGGCAAATCCAATTGCTTTTTCAGGCGCACCAGCAGGGTTTCGTGCAAGAAGCGGCCGGATGGGATGACAGGCAAAAAATGCGGTTTATCGGCGACCAAAATGTGTGCGTCACGATGCAGGATGTGGGCTTGAAACGGGATCGGGGTTTCACCATCCAGCTCGCGATAATAAAAGATACACATGCCCCGGCGGCATGGGCTGTGCGCTGAGAGCTGCACGCCATTGCCGTCAACCACTTCGCCCTTGCGTATGCGCTCGATCCAGATGGCAGGGGCAACATCCGGGAAGTGCTGCTCCAGAAATGCCAGCAAGGGTGGCAAGTTGCCTTCAGGTAGCCATAGATAGCTGGCGGCAACGCCGTTGCGTATGGGCAACGGTGATTTCATGTTGATTTCATACCGGCATTGCGGGTCAAAACACGGTTGCGGACACGGCGGTCAACAATGTAAAGCCAGCAGATCACGGGTTTTCCAGATTTTCTTTATCGGCCTCGAGCAATATCGATTTAATCCAGGGTAGCAGCGCGTAAGCCGGAAAAGCGAGAAAGAAGGTCAGCGCAAAATAGCTGGCGTAGCCCATTTCTTGCGCGCCGATGCCGCCGGCCCAGCCTGCGATCGAGCGCGAAAAAGCGAAAATCGAGGAAAGAATCGCATATTCGGTAGTTGCGCGCGAACGGTCCACAATCGCCATCAAAAATGCCAGGAAAGCTGCCGTGCCCAAGCCGCCGGTAAACGATTCGATGGCGCTGGCGCCATACATCAACGCTTGATGGGCGCTTGCGATATCGGCTCCTTGCGCTGCTTGCGGCACATAAAATGCAGCCGCAACATAGCCCAGATTGGACAATGCCTGCCACAAGCCGAGTACCCAAAGGGCACGAAAAATGCCAACTTTATCGGTGTACCAACCGCCGATGACGCCACCGGCAATCGACAAACCCAATCCCAGATTGACCGACACCAGGCCGATTTGGGTATTGGTAAATCCACTGTCGACCCAGAATGGCTTGATCATGAAGCCGATCGACGAATCGGCCAGCTTGAAAATGAGAATGAAGCCGATCAGCAGCAAAGCGTGCTTTTTATTGAGTAAGGAGATAACCGCGCCGAACATCGGTCCACTCGCCGCCGCCTTGGAGACGGCCTCTGATTGTCCGCGGATCGTGCTAGTAAACAATAATGCTGACAGCAAGATGAGTGCGACCGGCGCGCCGCCCTTGAACCACCAGGCAGATTTGATGGGTGCCAGCCAAGCGGCATTGACGGCACCCAGCACCGGCCACAACAAGCCTCCCACAAACAAGACCAGCGCGAGAATGAGCATGGGCTGCTGGCCCAAAGTGGCCAATTCGCTGCCGATACTTGATGGCGCCTCACGTGCCGGTCTGGGCGGCTCTTTCGGTGCCAGTAAGCTGACGCAGGCAATCACCAGAAACAAGACCGCGGCCAAGCCGTAGGTGGCGGTCCAGCCGGCCACATCAGAAAACCAGAGCAAGATGCCGGCGGCCAGCATGCCGACCCGGTAGAAGCCGATCCGAAAGCCATTGGCCAAGCCAAGCTCGTTCTTGTTCAATTGCTCGATGGTATAGCCGTCGATGGCAATGTCGTTGGTGGCCGACAGCGCGGTGAAGGCACCGATGGCGAACCAGACCCAAGGCCCGAACCCAACTTCGCGGGCACAGATGATCATTACCAGCCCCATGCCGATATCGGCGGCCGCCATCCAGTAGCGATGGCGGCGCGTGAAATCGATCAAGGGCGCCCACAGGAATTTTAGCGTCCATGCCAGGCCGAGCAGGCTGAGCAAGCCGATTTTCGATAGCTCGACGCCTTGTTGGCGAAAGTACACCGGGAACAGATCGAAAAACAAACCCAGCGGAAAGCCTTCGGAAAAATACAGAAGGCTGATCCAGAATAGCTTGGAGCGGAGAATCTTAGGCGCGCCAGCAGGCTCAGGCTGGCTTAGTACGGTACTCATTGCGTGGCTTTTTTACGGAGGCGGAAAACGGCCAGGCTGCCGCGCCAATCGGGCAAAAATGTCACCGGTTTGCCGTCATGCAAGGCCACGCATTCAAGCACTTCCAGCCCGACCTGATTGGCCAGCTCCTTGAAATCTTCGATCGTGGCGCAACGCAGATTGGGCGTGTCGTACCATTGGTAAGGCAAGGATTTTGACACTGGCATGCGACCGCGCCATAAAGCGACGCGGTGTGGCCAATAAGCGAAATTGGGGAAGGACACGATGGCTTCGCGACCGACGCGGGCAATGTCGAGCAAGATCGCTTCGACATTTTTCATCATTTGCAAGGCCGACAGGCACAGCACGGTATCGAAGGCGTTGTCGGCAAAAATCGCCAAGCCTTTTTCCATATCTTGCTGGATGACGTTGATGCCGCGCCGGGTGCTTTTTAAGATGGCATCGTCATCGATTTCAATCCCATAACCATGGCATTGCTTGTCCGATTCAAGGTAATCCAGCATGACGCCGTCGCCGCAACCCAGATCGAGTACCTGCGATTGATTGCTGATCCAGTGTGCGATAAAGGCCAGGTCGGGACGTAAGCCGCTCAGTTCTTGAAAATTCATGTTGCGGCTCCTTTCTGTGCGATGGCGGGGATTTCGTTCCAGATGCGGTCGTAATAGGCGCGCATGACATTCATATAGCGCGGATCGTCCAGCAAAAAGGCGTCGTGGCCGTGTGGCGCATCGATCTCGGCATAGGTCACTTTGCGCTTATTGTTGACCAGCGCCTGCACGATGTCGCGGCTGCATTGTGGCGAAAAACGCCAGTCGGTCGAGAACGAGGCCACCAAAAATTGGGCCTTGGTATTGGCCAGCGCGTGGCTCAAGTCGCCGCTGAAAAAGCGCGCCGGGTCAAAATAATCAAGCGCCTTGGTAATCAGCAAATAGGTATTGGCATCAAAATATTCAGAGAATTTGTCGCCCTGATAACGCAAATACGATTCGATTTCAAAATCGACGCCAAAGTTGAACAGGTAATCGCCATCGCTTTCTTGCCCGCGCAATTTGCGGCCGAATTTGACGGCCATGTCGGCATTTGACAAATAAGTGATGTGGCCCAGCATGCGCGCCACGCGCAAGCCGTTTTTCGGCACCACGCCATGGGCATAAAAATCGCCGCCATGAAAGTCGGGATCGGTCACGATGGCTTGTCGCGCCACATCGTTGAAGGCGATATTTTGTGCGGACAGCTTGGCGGTCGATGCCACCACGATGCTATGGCGTATCCGTTCCGGGTACATGATGCTCCACGCCAGCGCCTGCATGCCGCCCAGCGAGCCGCCCATGACGGCGGCAAATTGCTTGATGCCAAGCGCATCGGCCAACAAGGCTTGCGCATTGACCCAGTCTTCCACCGTCACTACCGGGAAGCTGGCGCCATAGGGTTTGCCGGTCGCGGCATTGATGTGCATTGGCCCGGTCGAGCCAAAACAGGAACCCAGATTATTGACGCCGATGACAAAAAAACGTTCGGTGTCGAGCGCCTTGCCGGGGCCGACCATATTGTCCCACCAACCTAGATTCTTGGGCTGGTCGGCATAGGTGCCGGCGACATGATGCGAGGCATTCAGGGCGTGACATACCAGTACCGCATTCGAGCGCTCGGCATTGAGCGTGCCATAGGTTTCATACACCAGCGTGTAATCAGCCAGAGTGGCGCCGCTTTGCAAAGTCAGCGGGGCCGGGAAATGATGCGATTGAGGGGAGACGATTCCGACGGAAGGCATGGATTCCAAAACAAGAGTCAAAAATAAAAAGCCCGAAGGTGAAAATTCGTCGGGCTGAGGTGTGAAGACCGGAAACCGGAAACTAGCGGGCCGGTTCCAGCTAATGGATCAGCGCCAGAATAGCGAAGTCATCAGCAACCGTCAAACCACGCTTTTGCCGAAACTACATCACCTGCATTTGATGCACTGCCTCGATGATGGCGGCTGGCTCAATCGAGCGCAGGATTTTTTTGGTGTAGGGCGTAAGAGCCGACAAGTCGCTATTGAGGATTTCCTGCTTGACTGATAGCAACTGCGCCGGGTGCATGGAAAACTCACGCAAGCCCATGCCGAGCAAGAGCCTGGTCAGCTTGGTGTCGCCTGCCATTTCACCACATACCGCCACCGGAATGCCGGCCTTGGCGCCCGCCTTGATGGTCATCGAAATCAAGTGCAAGATCGCCGGATGCAAGGGGTTGTATAGATGCGCCACTTCATGGTCGACCCGGTCGATCGCCAGCGTGTACTGGATCAAGTCATTGGTGCCAATCGAGAGGAAATCCATGCGCCGCACGAACATCGGCAGCGCCAGCGCGGCTGCCGGGATTTCGATCATGGCGCCGATTTCAATCGAGGGATCGTATTTTTGCTTGGCGTCGCGCAGTTGTAACTTGGCCTGCTCGATCATGGCTAGCGACTGGTCGATTTCAAATGCGTGCGCCAGCATCGGGATCAGCAACTTGACTTTGCCAAAGGCCGAGGCACGCAAAATGGCGCGCAACTGGGTCAGGAAGAGTTGCGGTTCGGCCAGGCAAAAACGGATGGCGCGCAGGCCCAGTGCCGGATTGAGCGCATTGTGTTCGGTCATGTCGAGCGGCTTGTCGGCGCCGCTGTCGAGGGTGCGGATCGTGACTTCGCGCCCTTTCATGGCC
>JAZKIX010000021.1:25432-37422 GCA_040384645.1 Pseudomonadota bacterium
TTGCGATAGGCTTCAAACTGTTCATCTTCGGTCGGCAGTTTGTTGCCGGGACGACCCATGAACAAGAATTCGGAGCGGAACAAGCCAACGCCATTGGCACCAGCTTCCAGCGCCGGGCCGCAATCTTCCGGCAGCTCGATATTGGCCAGCAGAGTGATCTGGCAACCGTCGCGGGTGATGGCAGGGGTTTTTTTAAGCTTGCTGAGCTTTTTGCGTACCCGCAGCAAGGTGGCTTGGCGTTCACGGTATTGTTCCAGCACCAACGGTGCCGGCGCCACGATGACGACACCGGCATCGCCATCGATGATGAGCCAGTCGTCTTGATCGATCAGGGTCGAGGCATTGGTAATGCCGACTGCGGCTGGAATATCGAGGCTGCGGGCAACGATGGCGGTGTGCGAGTTCTGGCCGCCGACATCGGTGACAAAGCCGCTAAATGAACGGTCGCGAAATTGCAGCATGTCGGCCGGCGAAATGTCGTGTGCGACCACGATCATTTGGGCATGCAACTCGTCCACATCGCTGCTATTGCTCAGCACTTTAGCGGTGCCGGTCAGGATTTTCAAAACCCGTTCCGCCACTTGCTGGATATCGGCCTTGCGCTCGCGCAGGTAGGTATCTTCAATTTCGTCGAATTGGGCCGACAGCTCGTCGATCTGGGTCACCAGGGCCCACTCGGCGTTGTAGTGGCGGCTGCGGATGATGTCGAGCGGCGCTTCTGAAATCAGGGGGTCGGACAGAATCAGGGCATGGACGTCGATGAAGGCGCCCAGCTCGGTCGGCGCTTCTTTCGGTAAGTCCAGCCACAGGGTTTGCAGTTCTTTGTGGACGCTATCGATCGCATCTTGCAGGCGCTTGACTTCAGCTTCGACCTGTTCTTGTCCGATCAGATAATGTTTGACGTCCAGCGCAGCGGGAGTCAGCAAGTGGGCGCGACCAATCGCAATCCCGCGCGAAACGGGAATCCCGTGCAGCGTAAAAGAGGCCATTGAAGTGCCGATGCGTGGATTCGATCCCAATTATCCTAGACTCCTTAAATGCTCAGGTCCGCCTGTGCCATAAAATTGGCCGAGTGGCAGCGGAAAAGTGAATCGATTTACAAGAAAAACTAGCAGTGCACGCATATTAGTATTGAAAGAAATAAGCGGTCAACTCATACAGCCTCGATCATTCCCCTTCGCCAAATTTGTCATTGATCAGTGCCGTGATGGCGGCCACGCATTCCTTTTCGTCATCGCCTTCCGCCTCCAGCGTCACTTTGGCACCCATGCCTGCCGCCAACATCATGACGCCCATGATCGATTTGGCATTAATGCGCCGGCTGTTGCGGGTGAGCCAGACATCGCTGCTGTATTTAGCGGCTAACTGGGTTAATTTGGCAGAGGCGCGTGCATGCAGTCCGAGTTTGTTGACGATTTCCAGCTCTTGTTGAATCATTTTTATGCTTTGTATGAGAATTTGAAATTGGGAAGCTGCGTTTGCGTGTGCGCTTGTGGCGGCGGCGTTACCGGGTCTGCCCACCCAACCGGATGCGGTTATCGACCCGTACTGCGCCGCTCTGGCCACCAGCCAGCGCCATCTCAACCACCACATCGAGCGTGTCGTGCCGGTAGGTGATGGCGCGCAGCAACATCGGCAGGCTGATGCCGGCAATTACTTCGACCCGGCCCGGATCGGCCAGGCGGTTGCAGCAATTGGAGGGCGTGCCGCCCATGACATCGGTAATCACCAGTACGCCGCAGCCATCGTCCAGACGGCCGATGGCATCCTTGGCCAGCGCATTGATGCTGGCCGGGTCTTGGTCGGCCACGACGTCAATCGCTTCCAGCCGTTCGGGGCGGGTGCGGAACACGTGCGCTGCGGCATCGATGAAGGCCTGACCCAGCGGCGCATGCGTCAAAAGTAGAATTCCAACCATGTGATTCCGCAAAAATAGGGGAGTATCATGTGAAATGATGCCTCCCCCGCACGATTATCGGGCGGCTTTATAAATACACCTGCCAGTATTTATTGAGCCGAAATTGTTTGCGAATTTGCTTGTTCTAGCGCATCTACAAACATCGCTGCCACATTGAAGCCAGTTTGACGCGTGATTTCCTGGAAACAGGTCGGGCTGGTGACGTTGACTTCCGTTAAATAGTTGCCGATTACATCCAATCCTACCAGCATCAAACCACGCTGTGCCAGGATTGGCGCACAGCTTTCGGCGATTTCGCGATCTCTTGCTGACAGCGCTTGCGCCACGCCGGTACCGCCAGCGGCCAGATTGCCCCGCACCTCGCCCGCTTGCGGAATGCGCGCCAACGCAAACGGCACTACTTTGCCACCAATCAGCAGAATGCGTTTGTCGCCCAGCGCAATTTCAGGAATATAGCGTTGCGCCATGATGGTACGTTGGCCGTTGAGGGTCAAGGTTTCGATGGTCGAACCCAGGTTCAAGCCATCTTCCTTGATGCGGAAAATCCCCGCGCCGCCCATGCCGTCGAGCGGCTTCAAGATCATGTCGCGATGCGTCGCATGGAAAGCGCGCAAACGCGCTTCGTTGCTGGTTACCAAGGTCGGCGCGGTAAATTGCGCAAACTGGGCGATGGTCAATTTTTCATTGTGGTTGCGCACTGCATCGGGTCGGTTGAATACCTTTGCACCACCGTTTTGCGCCAATTCCAGTAAATACGTGGCGTAAATATATTCCATGTCGAACGGCGGGTCTTTGCGATTGACCACGGCGTCGAAGGCATCGAGCGACATTTGCACCGGTGCGTCGGTGCGGTACCACGACTGCGCGCTATCGCTCAGCGTGACCTCAAGCAGATGAATCCGTGCCACTTCGGCGCTGACCTTGCCGTCTTCCAGCGCCAGGTCTTTTTGCTCGAAGGCGTAAATTGCGTGACCGCGGCTAACGGCCTCGACCATCATGGCGTAGGTCGAGTCTTTGTAGGTCTTGAAGCCGCTTAATGGGTCAGCAAGGAAAGCAATTTTCATGGACAAATCCGATGCAAGATTTAATAGACTTCAGGATTGGGGTCAGTGCGCTCCAGCTCCAGCGACGCTGCCAGTAGCGCCATGCGTGCCACCACGCCATACATATAAAAGCGGTTGGGCGCAGTGGTGCCGGGTTTGGCTTGCAAATCGGGCAAGGCGTGTTGCTGGGCAAAAGCGAGCGGAATGAAATGCGAGCCGGGTGCATTCAGATTTTCATCGACGCCGCGATCGGCATGCACGCGGTAAAAGCCGCCCACCACGTATCTGTCGATCATATAGACCACTGGTTCGGCGACGGCGTCGTTGATGTTTTCAAAGGTATGCACGCCTTCTTGCAAAATCACTTCGTTCACTTCAAGGCCATCCTTGACCACCGACATCTTGTTGCGCTGCTTGCGGTTGAGATCTTTCACCTGGCTGGCATCCTTGACCGTCATGACGCCCATGCCGTAGGTGCCGGCGTCGGCCTTGATGACCACGAACGGTTTTTCCTTGATACCGTATTCCTTGTATTTCTTGCGGATCTTGGCTAGCAGAGTATCGACATTGCTGGCCAGGCATTCTTCGCCGGTGTGATCCTGGAAATTCACATTGTCACATTTGCTAAAAAATGGATTGAGCATCCATGGATCGACATCGATCAATTTGGCGAATTTTTTCGCCACTTCATCATAAGCTGCGAAATGATTCGACTTGCGTCGTACCGCCCAGCCCGCATGCAAGGGCGGCAACAGGTTTTGCTCGTGCAGGTTTTCCAGGATAGAAGGCAAGCCCGCCGATAAGTCGTTGTTGAGCAAAATGGTACAGGGATCGAAATTTTTCAGGCCGAGGCGGCGCCCATTGTGGGAACGTTCCAAAGGTTCCAACACCAGCATATTGCCGTCCGGCAGAGCAATCGGAGTTGGCTCGGTAATGTCGGGCGCCAGCGAGCCGAGCCGGACATTGAGTCCGGTCTGGCGGAAAATCTGCACCAGACGTGCCAGGTTTTGTAGGTAAAACGAATTGCGGGTATGGCTTTCAGGAATCAGTAATAAATTCTTGGCGTCGGGACAATATTTATCGATGGCCGCCATCGCCGCCTGCACCGCCAGCGGCAGCATATCGAGTGAGAGATTGTTGAAGCCACCGGGAAACAGATTGGTATCGACCGGCGCCAGCTTGAAGCCAGAATTGCGCAAATCGACCGAGCAGTAAAACGGCGGCGTATGTTCTTGCCATTCCATCCGGAACCACCGTTCAATGGCTGGGGTCGCCGCTAATATCTTCTTTTCCAGATCATGTAGCGGACCCGTTAAGGCAGTGACGAGGTGTGGAACCATGATGACATCCTTGAGTGAAGCGATTATTTAATGCCGAGTTGATACTGTGCCTTATTGCAGCGTGCGATTGCGGCATAAGCGCGTTACAAATTTTAACGGCAAACGCGCTTACATGCGAAATACGCGAGCTGTAACAGGTGCCAGGTAAGACTAGGTAAGTCGGGCGATAACGGGTTTTTTAAAGCCCTAAAATGAAAAAAGCGCCTCTTTTGGAGGCGCTTTTTTTGCCCGCGATGTGCGGACGGCATGACTTAAGTGACTAAACCACGCTTTTCAGTGCATCAGGAGTGATAAGCCGACTCGCCGTGGCTGGAAATATCCAAACCTTCACGCTCTTCTTCTTCCGGTACCCGCAGACCGATCACCAGATCAACCAGTTTGTAGGCGATGAAAGCAACCACGCCAGACCAGATGATAGTGGTGCCGATGGCTTGGGCTTGCATCCATACGTGGCTTGCGATCGAATAAGGATCAGTTGACACCTTGTTTGTGACATAGTCGAAAATCCCTTGGCCGCCTAGAGATGGCGAGGCAAATACGCCAGTCAACAAGGCACCCAGGATACCGCCCACACCATGCACGCCAAATACATCCAGCGAATCATCGGCGCCAAGCAAGCGCTTCAGACCATTGACGCCCCACAGGCAGACAATGCCAGCCAACAGACCGATGACCAATGCACCCATCGGGCCGACATAACCGCAAGCCGGTGTGATGGCAACCAAACCTGCAACCGCCCCTGACGCACCGCCCAACATCGATGGCTTGCCTTTCGACATCCATTCAGCAAATACCCATGACACGGTCGCTGCAGCCGTTGCCAACAAGGTGTTGACGAAAGCCAAGGCAGCGATGTCGCCCGCTTCTAGTGCCGAACCGGCATTGAAACCAAACCAGCCTACCCACAACAAGGCAGAGCCGATCATAGTCATGGTCAGAGAATGCGGCGCCATTGCTTCTTTACCGTATCCAACCCGCTTGCCAATTAGGAATGCACCGACTAAACCTGCGACCGCAGCATTGATATGCACAACTGTACCGCCTGCGAAGTCGATTGCACCCAAGTTGAAAAGGAAGCCTGATTTAGTTGCTTCTGTTGCTGCAGTGGCAGCATCTTTGATTGCATCAGGGCCAGTCCAGAACCAAACCATGTGAGCAACCGGCAGGTAGGCGAACGTGAACCACAATACGATGAATGCCAAGACGGCTGAAAATTTAGCGCGTTCAGCGAATGCGCCGACGATCAGGCCGCAAGTAATCGCTGCAAAAGTTGCCTGGAAGGCGACAAAAACAAATTCTGGAATCACAACGCCTTTGCTGAACGTGGCAGCGACTGAGAAACCGGTAGCGGGATCGTAAATGCCTTTAAGGAATGCTCGCGAGAACGATCCGATAAAACTACCGCCTTCGGTGAACGCCAGCGAGTAGCCGTAAATGCACCACAGCACCACAATCACGGCAAAAATCATGAACACTTGCATCAAGATCGACAGCATGTTCTTGGAGCGTACCAAGCCGCCGTAAAACAGTGCCAGACCAGGAATCGTCATCAGGATCACCAGCATGGTGGCAGTCATCATCCATGCGGTGTCGCCTTTATTCGCTGTCGGCGCAACGGCAGCGGGGGCCGCAGCCGCAGCGACAGGTTCAGCCACGGCGGCAACCGCCGCCGGTGCCGATGCGACTACAGCAGCCGAGCTGGCCACCTCGACTTTGGCAGAGGCGTCGTCGGCCGCCAGCGCCGGGGCTTGCGCGACCGCGAACATCATGGCAAAGCCGGCTAACACGCTCGTTAGTATTTTTTTCATTTTGGAATTTCCTCTTAAAGGGCTTCGTTGCCGGTTTCACCGGTACGGATACGGACGACCTGTTGCAAGTCGTAGACGAAAATCTTGCCGTCACCGATTTTGCCGGTACGTGCGGCGGTTTCGATCGCTTCGATTGCACGTTCTACAATCGAATCTTCGACGGCTGCTTCGATTTTTGTTTTTGGCAAAAAATCGACCACGTATTCAGCGCCGCGGTAAAGCTCTGTGTGCCCTTTTTGACGGCCAAAACCCTTTACTTCCGTTACGGTAATGCCTTGTACCCCGATTGCCGAAAGTGCTTCTCGCACTTCATCGAGTTTGAATGGTTTGATAATTGCTGTAATTAATTTCATGCTCGCCTCACTTAGAAAGTTTTTGAAATGGACAGTACTGCGCTGGTCTTGCCCAGGTTTTTTGCATCTGGTCCTACATAACTGTCGGTATCGGTACCGATGACGGCCAAGGCCACGGTAGCAAAGCCGAAATCTTTGGTAACGCCGACTTTGTAGTCGGTATAGCTGGCGGCGGACGTATTTTTAACCGTTTGATGGCCGACGTGCAGATTCAATATCACGCCAGCGACGGTGTCGATGTTGGCGCCAATATCAAAATAGCTGCTGTTTTTACTATCGACGAAGCCGAACAGGTTAGAAACTGAATGCGAGTACTTGATATAAGCCGGACCAAAACCGACTTGGCCGTAAATTTCGGTGGTGTTGGCATTGGCAAAGCCATCGATACTGCCAAAGCCATTGGATGGATATACATAGGCCAGAACGCCGACGTCGTAGCTGAGATCCTTGACGATTTCACCACGTTTGCCCGCATACAGATCGACTTCGACCTGGCTGTCGCCGCCTGAATCTTTTACCCATTTGATGGTGGACAACCATGTGCCGGCATAGAAGCCGGATGGGTTGTTGACATAATCGGCGCCGCCACTGAGGGCTGGTTGCAAACGCGTTTGCGAAATTCCGCGATAGCGGTAGTCGCTCACCACCGCCGCATTAAACATTATTTCGTTGTCTGGCTTAGGCGCGTCTTCAGCGTGAGCCATACTACCGGCAAAGGCAGCCATTACAGCGGAAGCAAGAATGAATGTTTTCATAGCATTTCCTTTTAAGAGTGCGGTTTGGATCAAAAAATCGACGGAGAATGGCGCTTTGCAACTACCATTAGCAGAAGTCATGCCAGCCGGTTTATTTTGGTGAGAAAGCTTTTCATACTACTTTTTGATAGCATTTGATGTAATCAAGCACAGTCGCATAATGGTGTTTTTGCATTGTGCCGAATGATTTCCGAAGAAAATGGCGGCGTCAGTCATCGCTGGCACCATTTTGGACGGCCTTTGCACTTATGTGGTGCATCGAACTATTTTCGTGATTTTGTTTAAAGGAGACCGCATGAGTACCAATAATTTTTTCGATGATTTACAAGCCAAGATCAATCAGGCTATAGAAAGCTCGCCTGCCAAGGATCTTGAAAAAAACCTCAAGGCCATGATGAGCCAGGGCTTTTCCAAGCTCGATTTGGTCACGCGCCAAGAATTTGACGTGCAAACCCAAGTCTTGGCAAAAACCCGTGCCAAACTCGAAACTTTGGAAGAACGCGTTGCAGTGCTTGAGGCTGCACTGAAATCGACCACCGCTGCACAATAAACGCTAGCGGCAAAGCATCTTGCCGCGCGGCATGGTGCATTGTGCGTGCCCGAGGGTCTGGGCATGCGCATAGATGCTATGGCAAGCGGCTTGCTTAGTCGCTCTTAGCAAAGCATTGAATAACGGCAACCTTAGGCGGCGAGTTGGCTGGCCTGACTTGCGGGCAAAAGCTTGTTCTATTTTGTCCTACAGCATTGCTTTTGCGTTACGCATCTCTTGAATGTGGGCGATCTTAGAGATCGCCCCTTCGTTTGCCTTCTCCTCTTAAACCCAGCAGAGCATCATGACCAGCCCACATTCAAACACTCGTCCGATCCATAAGTTACTGGTCGCCAACCGGTCTGAAATAGCGATCCGCGTCATGCGGGCCGCGGCCGAACTTGGAATCCGCACCGTTGCGATATTTGCTGCCGAAGACCGGTTTGCGCTGCACCGCTTCAAGTCCGACGAGAGTTATCTGGTGGGCGAGGGCAAAAAGCCGATTGCCGCCTACCTCGATATCGACGACATCATCCGCATCGCAAAAGAAGCGAAGGTCGACGCGATCCATCCCGGCTATGGCTTCCTGTCGGAAAACCCTGACTTTGCCGAGGCTTGCGCCGCCAACGGCATCGCCTTCATCGGCCCGCAGCCCACGGTAATGCGCACGCTCGGCAACAAGGTGGCGGCGCGCAAGGCGGCGGTCGCCGCCAATGTGCCCGTCATGCCCGCCACCGGCGCCTTGCCTTACGAGATTGAAGAAGCCAAGAAACTGGCGGCCGAAGTCGGTTACCCGCTGATGCTCAAGGCCAGCTGGGGCGGCGGCGGACGCGGCATGCGCGTGATCGAAACCGCAGCCGACCTGCCTGATCAATTGGACATCGCCCGGCGCGAAGCCTTGGCCGCTTTCGGCAACGATGAAATGTATCTGGAAAAACTGGTGCGCCGCGCACGCCATGTCGAAGTGCAAATCCTAGGCGACAAGCACGGCAATCTGGTGCATCTGTATGAGCGCGATTGCACCGTGCAACGGCGCAATCAAAAAGTGGTGGAACGCGCTCCCGCACCGTATCTGAACGCTGCCAGCCGCGAAGAGTTATGCGCCGCCGCCTTGCGACTCGGCAAAGCGGTCGGCTACACCCACGCCGGCACGGTAGAATTCTTGATGGATGCCGATACCGGCAAGTTTTATTTCATCGAAGTCAATCCGCGCATCCAGGTCGAACATACGGTGACGGAACAAGTGACCGGCATCGATATCGTTAAGGCGCAGATCCGCATATGCGAAGGCGCCACCATCGGCTCGAAGGTTGCCGCCGGCAGCCATCCAGCCGGCGTGCCATCGCAAGAAGATATCCGCCTCAACGGCCACGCCCTGCAATGCCGCGTCACCACCGAAGACCCGGAAAATAATTTCACACCCGACTACGGCCGCCTCACCGCCTACCGCAGCGCGGCTGGGTTTGGCGTGCGCTTAGACGCCGGCACTGCGTATTCCGGCGCCATCATCACGCCGTATTACGATTCGCTGCTAGTGAAAGTGACGACCTGGGCGCCAAGCTCGGATGAAGCGATTGCGCGCATGGACCGGGCGCTGCGTGAATTTCGTATCCGTGGCTTGTCGACTAATTTGCTGTTTCTGGAAAACGTCATCAACCACGCCCAATTCAAGTCGGGCGAATGCATCACGCGCTTTATCGATACCACGCCGGAATTATTCAAGTTCGCCAAACGGCGCGACCGTGCCACCCGCTTGCTGCGCTTCCTGGGCGAAGTGGCGGTCAATGGCAACCCGGAAATGAAAGGGCGCACCGCGCCGCAAGGCATTCTATTGCCGCCGCTCTTGCCAAGCTTGCCAGCTGCCGTGCGCGCCGCGCCGTTGACGCCGGGCAGCCGCGACCGCCTGATCGAATTGGGACCGGAGAAGTTTTCCCAATGGATGCTCGACCAGCCACGCGTTTTGTTGACCGACACCACCATGCGCGACGCCCATCAATCCCTGTTTGCGACCCGCATGCGCACCGCCGACATGCTGGCGATTGCGCCGTATTACGCGCGCATGCTGCCAAACCTGTTTTCGCTCGAATGCTGGGGTGGTGCCACTTTTGACGTGGCGATGCGCTTCTTGAAAGAAGACCCGTGGGAGCGCCTGACGCAATTGCGCGAGCGCGTGCCCAATGTCCTGTTCCAGATGTTGTTGCGCGCATCTAATGCAGTCGGTTACACCAACTATGCCGATAACGTGGTCAAGCATTTTGTGCAGCAAGCGGCCAAGGGCGGGGTCGATGTCTTCCGCGTATTCGACTCGCTCAACTGGGTTGAAAACATGCGCGTCGCCATGGATGCCGTGCGCGAAGCCGGCGCCCTGTGCGAAGGTACGATTTGCTACACCGGCGACCTGCTCGATGCCGGTCGCCCCAAATACGACCTGAAATATTACGTGTCGATGGCGAAAGAGTTGGAGCGCGCCGGCGCCAATATCCTTGGCATCAAGGACATGGCGGGCGTATGCAAACCGGAAGCGGCACGCATCTTGATCAAGGCACTGAAACAAGAAATCGGCTTGCCAATCCACTTCCACACCCACGACACCAGCGGCATTTCGGCTGCCAGCGTGTTGGCGGCAATTGAAGCCGGTTGCGATGCAGTCGATGGCGCGATGGATTCAATGAGCGGGCTGACTTCGCAACCCAATCTGGGCTCGATCGCCGCCGCCCTGATGGGCAGCGCCCGCGACCCCGGCGTCGATCCCGACGCCATGTTCGCCATCTCGCAATACTGGGAAGGCGTGCGCCGCAGCTACGCCCCGTTCGAAGCCGATATCCGCTCGGGCACGTCCGACGTCTATCGCCACGCCATGCCCGGCGGCCAATACACCAATCTGCGCGAGCAGGCCCGCGCCATGGGCTTGTCGCACCGCTGGACCGAAGTCTCGCAATCGTATGCCGACGTCAATCAATTGTTTGGCGACATCGTCAAGGTCACGCCAACTTCCAAGGTAGTGGGCGACATGGCCCTGTTCATGGTTGCCAACGACCTGACACCGGACGATGTCAGCAATCCCGAAAAGGAAATCGGCTTCCCGGAATCGGTCATCTCGCTCTTCAGGGGCGAACTCGGCTTCCCGCCCGATGGTTTCCCGAAAGCGCTGGAGCAAAAAGTCTTAAAGGGCGAGCAACCCTTAGTCGGTCGGCTCGGTGCCAGCCTGCCGCCGGTCGACTTCGATGCCGTGCGCGCGGTGGCGGAAAAAGCGGTCGGGCGCGCCATCACCGAACAGGAATTGTCGTCTTACCTGATGTATCCCAAAGTGTTTTGCGACTATGCCGAACACCGCCGCCAGTTCGGCGACGTCAGCGTATTGCCGACCCCGGTATTTTTCTACGGTATGCAAGAAGGGCAAGATATTTCCCTGCATATCGAGCAAGGCAAAACCCTGGTGGTGCGGCTGCAAGGCCAGACCGAAGTCGAGGACGAAGGCATCACCAAACTGTTTTTCGAGCTTAACGGCCAGCCGCGCCTAGTCAAGATCGACCGCGCCGGCGCGCTCAAATTGCTGACCCATCCTAAAGCGGACGAAGGCAATGCGCTGCATCTCGGGGCACCGATGCCCGGCATGGTGGTGACGGTGGCGGTCAAGCTTGGGCAAAAGATCGCCAAAGGCGACCCGCTCGTATCGCTCGAAGCCATGAAGATGGAAACCATGATCCGGGCCGAACGCGATGTCGTGATCAAGCACCTGCACGTCAAGCCGGGCGCGGTAGTTAGTGCCAAGGATTTGCTGATGGAATTTGGGGCGTAGCCGCAGAAAGCTTTTTATCACCTAAAAAGCCGTATAAATACTGGTAGTAGTATTTATAAAGGCGCAATGAAAGCCTGCGGCTGAAGGGGTATTTTGGCATATACCCCCCAATAATGGCGTATAGGTATGCCAGAACGCGGTGGCCCTCGCACACAAGCAATTTACTATCTGCATTTGCTAGCCGCTGGCCGACCTCGGGAACCGGCAGAAAAATCCCTCGGTCGGCTGCTATATGCTTTCTGCAGCAAACTTACTTGGCGCAATCACGCAAGCATATGTGCGCGCCGATCCGTCTCAATACAGATGGCCAAATTTACCGAAGTTCGGCGAGGCGGGCGGCACGCTCTTTGTCTCGCCACTGCCGCCGACCAAACCGCTGGAAGCAAAAATAGAGGTAGTGTCAAAACCTTGGTTGATCCACGCGGACTGGCTAACTGATCGGCGG
>JAZKIX010000021.1:37432-39718 GCA_040384645.1 Pseudomonadota bacterium
TCGCGCCACTGGCATTCCAGTCAAAATCCATCGCCAGAGCGGACGTGGTTTGCACAAGATTGTGGTTGAACGTCATCTGGGGCAGTAGCGGGTCGGGACTCCATATCCACAGATACGGCGCCATATTGGCATTGTCAAAAACGTTGTCGTGCGTGCGGAAAACTTTCGATGCCGGATCGACTGCACTCCATAAAAATGCGATATGCCCGTTTGAAATCGTGTTGTGATGGGTGAACACATTTTCCATATTGAAATCGGACGCGCCGCCTATCATGATGTTGCTATTGATGAGCAAGTTGTGATGAATCTGGGCGCCTCTTACGTACCATTGCGCGCTGACGCTGATGCCTTTTTCTGTCATGCCGCCGACGCTATTGAGAACCACGTTTTCGCGATGGGTACTGTTGACGGTATTGTCTTTGTCGTGGATGCCATTGTCGATACCGCTCCCGATATGGTTATTTTCAACCAGCGCATCCTTGGCATCAAAAAACTTGATCGCTGCGCCGCCAGAACTTTTCTGAACATAAGGCCCGAATACATTGTCTTGCACCATCACGCCAAAATGCCGGGATGTGTCACCGCCCCTGAGGAAAATGTACGAGGGGTTTTCCGTGATGGGACTATCCCACTCTGTCCCATTGATGAATCGATTGTTGCGAACCACAAAGCCGCCACCGGCACCCTCCAGAGAAATACCATATTGCAGGATATTACGAAAATCAAAGCCTTCGATTCGACCCAGGCGAATTGCATCGTTGTAACTGATTCCTCCATTCAAAAAGTCGAGCGACACTTTCTCGTCCGGATACGCCATTAGCTGCACGCTGGTACCGCTATCTAGACCGAACGAACCAGTGGCGTAATTGCCCCTGCGAACATAGATCAAACCCGTGGTAGCGGTTTTACTTAAAGCGTATTGGACCGTTTTGAACGGTTGGGCCAAGCTGCCACGGCCGTTGGCGTCAATACCGCCGTCCGCGCTGACAAAGCTGAAACCGCTGGAAGCGACTTCAATTGGGAATGCCTGCTGCACACTGGCGGCGCCTGCCGCGTTACTGTCGCGTACCTCAATGGCCAGTACGTAACTGCCGGGTGTAGTTGGGCTCCAACGAATCAAGCCGCGCCGGAAATCGATATTGACCCCGCTGCTGTCGACCGTATTGCCACCCAGTTTTAATCCTGTCACCCGAAATTCGTAAGGAAATACGCCGCCGACCACGCCAAGCCGACTCTCATAGCGTATTCCAGGATAGGCGCGGTTGCGAATCCCTGCCGCACCATGCAGCACGGCAAGCGACCAGGGTGCCGATCCTTCGGCCGCTACGGCCAACGATGCTGACGCGACGTGCGTGCAATGCACGAAAACGTTATCGACTTTAGTCGGTAACATCGTTTGAGCGCCCCGGACCACGCTGCACTGTTGACCGCGCGGCAGGCTGTCAATCGTCACAGCCAATGGCGCGCCCTCAGCGATGCTTTTAGAAAACGTATGGGCGCCGTTGCGCGTAATGACAAGCGGGTCCGTGCCGTTATTGCGCAATTTCAACGTGGCACCGTTATCGAGCCCGGTAATATTGACTGAGACCGTATTAGCGCCTTCGAACAGCAAATTCAATAGAGCGGGGTTCAGTTTGGGAGCGGGCCGGTTTACCCCGGCACTGTTGGCGACTGGCGCAAAGGCAAGTGACAACATCAAAGTAGCAAAAAATGCGGTGAATCTTGAGCGGGTCATAGTGAATCCTTTTTCAACATTTGTATGGCATGGTTTGTCTTCCGCAAAGCAATGGAAGAAGTAATGGCGGGAACAGATCGTTAGAAATAATTTCAGGGATACGTAATATTTTCGAAGTAAAGCGGACAAAGGTAGCACATGCCGCAGGTTGAGCAGTCAGAAGATTGCTGGGAATGTGTAAGATGTACACATTCCGCAACTATTGAGCCTTCTCAATCAGTCGGAATCCTGTAGCGAAAGCGAACCCCTTGGCGGCGCCGGTCGATCCATTTCATGCACGAATTTATATCTCATCGGATGCCATTAATCATGCCTGGCTTGACTGGCGCATTCTTTTGTCACCGGCGAGCTGGCCTTGGGTAACTTGCAAAATCGTGCCGTCGTGCTCAAATTGCTGACCCATCCTAAAGCCATCGAAGGCAATGCGCTGCATCTGGGCGCACCGATGCCCGGCATGGTCGTCACGGTGGCGGTCAAGGTTGTGGGCAAAAAATACCCAAAGGCGACCCGCTCGTATCGCTCGAAGCCATGAAGATGGAAACCATGATCCG
>JAZKIX010000022.1:0-20084 GCA_040384645.1 Pseudomonadota bacterium
AACGCTACGCTTAGCCAATAAGGCGGTACTGTGAGCGCGCTCTATTGTGCTCAACGCCGTCGTCAGCATCGCTGCCGCAGTGCAGCGGGTTTTACCTTGCTGGAAATGCTAATCGCCATGACTTTGCTGGGTTTTATCCTGGCTTTGTTGTTCGGTGCATTAAGGTTGGGTTCGCGTAGTTGGGATGCCGGCGAAACGCGTTCCATTCAAAGCACGCACATGGCGTTGACGCAGGCGTTTTTAAGGCGTGAGCTAAGCCAGATTCATCCCTTTCGCTGGAAACGAAAAGCCGATACCGATCTGGCTTTTGTCGGTGAAGCCAATGTCATCAAAATGGTCGCGCCGGTAGTGGCGCGACTGGGGCCGGGCGGCCTATATCTAGTGAGCCTGGAACTTTCGCGCCCGGACAGCGGCGAGGGTGCGCAACTGATCATGAAGCGCGCCATTCCAGATTTGGAAAGTGTGGATTTTAGTGCGCTTGACGAGGCGGAAAAAGTGGTGTTGGCGGAGCAGGTCGAGAGCCTGGAGTTAGCTTACTTCGGATCTGAAACCGCCGAAGCAGAACCGCAATGGCATCAGCAATGGGACAGCAAAGATGTTCCGCGCCGGCTGCCTTATTTGATCAGGCTCAAGCTCAAATTTATGGACGGCCATTCTTGGCCCGATTTAGTGATTGCTCCTACCATCGGGTTCGACACTGGATGTGCATGGGATACCAAGACAGTACGCTGTATTCGAGGGCAGTAAGGTGAAACAAAGAGTAAATATATGCCGGCGTTTACATCCTCACACCTATTATCAGCACGGCATTGCTTTGGTGCTTGTGTTGTGGATGACAACCTTGTTGACGGTGATTGCGGCTAGTTTTGTTTTTGGCATGCGCACTAACACTATATTGGCGCAAAACATGAAGACATCGGCACGTGCCGAAGCGCTGGCCGATGCTGGCGTGCAAAGGGCTTTTCTAGAAATGTTCAAGTCCTTCATCGACAAAAAAAGATGGAAGGGCGACGGTACCGAACATCAGTGGGAGTTTGTGGGTGGCAAGGTGAATGTTTCATTACTAGACGTTTCCGGCAAAATTGATATCAACAATGCATCTGATCTGTTATTAAAGGGATTGTTGAAAAGTGCCGGCATGGACGATGAAAAAAGTGCCGCCATGCTGGACGCCATCGTAGATTGGCGCGACCCCGATGATTTGAAACGGCTCAATGGTGCGGAAGAAGCGGAATACCAGGACGCAGGTTTGAAACACAAACCTGCCAATGCACCCTTTGAAACGGTAGAGGAATTGCAACGTGTGTTGGGCATGACACCCGCCTTATATGCAAGTCTGGCTGATGCCCTGACTGTTGACTCGCATCAGGCCGGTATTAATGCGGTGATCGCATCGCGTCAGGTGCTGCTGGCCTTGCCTAATGCCGACGCCGCACAAGTGGACGCATATATCGCTTTGCGGCAGGAAGCCTTGGCAAACAACGCGATAGTGCCAGTTTTTTTACCTGCTGCGGCATTAGTGGCCGGTGATAATGGTTCCGTGTATAGTGTGCGCGCCGAAGCAATCTTGCCTGATGGCGGCACTTTCATCCGTGAAACTGTAGTGCGGATTAATCAAGGCGCGGTTCGCAAATTCGCGTTCATGTCTTGGAAAGAAGGGATTGCTGCACCGCATGCAAGCCCAATACCAAGCAGCAACGAAAAACCAGTGATTGATGAGAAATAAGACTTTAACGGCGCGTCAGCCGCGTTCAGCTTCAAACCGGAATTCGCCGTTATGGCGCTTTTGGCGTTGGTGGTCTGGTGAGTTGACTGGAATGTTGCCATTATGGTTGCGACAATCTAGCGCAAGCAGTACGAATACCCTGCTCATCGAAGTCACTCCGAGCGTCATCGTAATGCGCCGCTGGAGCCAAGGTAAATTGGCTGAATTGGGGCGGCTTGATATGGAAGCCGGCGATCAGGCGACTCGTAGTATCGCATTTCAAGCCTTGTTTAGCCGAATCCACAAACGCGGTGAGGGCGTTAGCCTCTGGCTATCGGATGGGCAGGCTTTGGTCAAATCTATAATATTGCCACTTGCCGCAGCCGAAAATCTTCGCCAAGTTCTTGGATTTGAAATGGATCGCCATACGCCATTTAAGGCCGATCAAGTGTATTTTGATTTCCGTGTAACAACCAGAGATACAGAAAAAAGCAAACTGACGATCAAGCTGGCGGCAGTTCCGAAGCATATTGTCGATGCCGCAATTGAATTGCTGACGCGTTGGGGCGCGGCCCCAAAAGCGGTCCATATTGCCGACGTCGCTGTGCCTAATAGCGAAGCAATCAATCTGATGCCGATGGAACACCGGGCGGCGCAACCCTCAACACTGCTCTGGTTTAACGTTGCTTTGTTGGTTTTAAGCCTGATGTTGTGCGTTATAGCAATTGGGATTCCTATTTTGCAAAAACGCGAAGTGTCGATCGCCTTGCTTCCAATTTTGGATCGGGCAAAAACACAAGCAGCCGCGGCAAACGCTTTGCGCCAGGAGCAAGAGCGGCTCACGGCAGAATATAATTTCGTGCTGGATAAAAAAAAGGCGATTGTTCCTGTTGTGGTCTTGCTAGATGGGGTGTCGCGCTTATTGCCTGACGATACATGGGTGCAGCAATTCAATTTGAAGGATAAGGAATTGCAAATTCAGGGGGAAACAGCATCCTCTTCGAAATTGATCACCATGGTAGAAAACGCACAGTTTTCACATAACGCTAACTTTCGTTCGCCTTTGACCAAGGGCTATACGCCAAATAGTGAGCGATTCCATATTGTCGCTGAAGTGAAACCTTTGCCTCCTTCAACATTTGCCGCTTTAGCTGCTTCGCCTGCTTCGCCTGCTGGGCCACTTGGTGTGCCCAAGCCTATCAGCGAAGCAGTAACTGCCGAGGCGAAAACCGTTGGCAACGGCAAATCAACGCTAATTAAGAAAGATGCGGGTTCTGTCATCGCCACGCATGCGTCACCAGAGAATGTGGGAATCAAATCTGTGCCCGCCCCCACGTCAGTCAATCAAGTGAAACGATAATGCGAGCTTTAAGTAAAAATCAAAATCGTGGCTTGGCTATAGGCTTATTACTTTTGCTAGTGGCAATCATAGCGTTATCAATGTACGTGCCAGCGTCGATGCTACACCGTCGCTATATCGTGGCCATTGATTCACGTCTTGATTTCATTGCGCGATACCATCGAGTTGCAGCAACCCGAGCAGAGATCCAAAGTGCGCTTGATGAGGTAAAGAAAAAAGACGGACGAAAGCATTTCCTGAAAAATACCGGCAATGCACTGGCTGCATCGGAAATCCAAGAGTTTGCAAAAACTTTGATTGAGACCAATGGCGGTAAGTTGGTGAGCATGCAAGTTGTGCCTTTTAAGGAGGAAGGTGGATATCGCCGTATTTCAATCAACATTCAACTGATTTGCAATATGACTGTATTACGCACTATTTTTTACACACTTGAAACAGCGCAGCCCTATTTGTTGATTGATAACGTCAGCATTCGCTCGCAAACCAATGCCTTATACAAAGGCAATCCCGGAGTGGATCCAGAAGTGGTCGCTCAATTTGATTTGGCTGGTTATGCGCTGGCCTCGGGTGTCAAATGAGATTACGTTTTCAACCTAGGTATTTTTATACGTGCTTGCTTTTAGTCCCGATACTGTTGCTAGGGGCCATTATCGGGCGCGAGTTGGATTGGGGACGCAAATTGCATTCAAAAGTGCCGACATCAAAGGTGCCGGTGCATAAGTCAACCCCCGTAGTCTTGCAGCCCGAGTTTGGTTTGCCGCAATTGGATCAAACTTACGGCGAAATGTTGGCGCGCCCACTTTTTGTTCCTACCCGGCGCCCGCCACCGCCGCCGCCGCCACCAGTTCCGGTTGTGCCACCTAAACCAATGATGCGAAAGGGGCAATTTGTTCTACTTGGCGTCATCATTACTAAAGATAAAAAAATTGCCTTGTTGCGAGAGATTTCCAATGGCAAATCGGTACGGGTTGAGTTAGGCAGCGAGATTAACGGAATAAAACTAGAAAAATTAGAACACGATAAAGCCATATTTAAACAATGGGACGATCAAGAAGAACTGATTTTGAAAGTTCAGGCGATGCCTAAGCCACAGCCGATGCCACAACCGGTAGTTGGCGGCGGCGTACCTCTGCCGGCTGGCACACAACCGGTCCCACCTCCCGGTGCAGTTCCTGGCCAAAATAGTCCTGTAGCCAATGACCCTACAGGCATTATTGCCCGCCGCCGTGCTCTACGAGGACTTTAAAAGTTTCGAACGAAGCGGTAGGCAAGATGGATGTATCGTATAAGAATGATGAAAAAGGTTACGGACACAATATGACGCATAAGAAGAATTCTCCAAAAATTTCCGCTTTACTCCTGATTGCTTGTGTGGGAGGTTGTGCGACCACCACAACGGTATCACCTACTATCCAAGTTAAAGCAACAACTAAGAGTAGCCCGCATCGCTTCACGCAGAGTGTCGTGACCGACAAGCCATTTACTGCGATAGCCACAGCCGGAGAAAAAGAGTCTGCGGCGGCTAATTCGGCGTCAACCCTCGCCAGTGTTGAAAAATCAAGCAAAATCCAGATTTATCCTGGTACGGGTGTACTCGTTAAAGCACCAACATTGGGACCTGCCAAACCGGCATCGACCGATACCTTGATGCTCAATTTTGAAAGCGCTGATTTGCGTGAAGTAGTGAAGGCAATCGTTGGCGATATCCTTAATGAGACGTACATTATCGACCCACGCGTTCAAGGTCTGATCAGCTTGCATACCAGCACGCCTATTGCGCGTACGGCGGTTTTGCCTACATTGGAAACCTTGTTGCGGATGAATGGCGCAGCAATCATCAAAGAAGAAAATATATATAAAGTCGTGCCAGCCGCGACAGCAGCGCGTGGTTCGATCACGCCGCAATTAGGTGGAAGCAGTACACCGCTTCCTGGGGGTTATTCAGTACAGATTGTGCCGCTAAAATTCATTTCATCTAAGGAGATGGTCAAGATTCTAGAGCCTTTCATTTCCGATGCCACAGCGATTCGGATTGATGAAATGCGTAATTTGGTGATCCTGGCCGGAACAGAGCGTGAGTTAAAGCATTTGCAAGAAACCATCGATATGTTTGATGTTGATTGGCTTTCTGGCATGTCTGTCGGCTTGTTTACACTACAAAATGTCGATGTGAAAACGGCTGCCGCCGATCTCGATAAGATTTTTGGTGACAAAAATCAAAGCCCATTAGGCGGGCTGGTTAAGCTGGTGCCGATTGAGCGTCTAAACGCCATGCTTGTGATTACACCTCAGCCAAAATATGTCGAACAGGCAAAAATTTGGATTGAGCGTATGGATCGTAGTGGTGGAGCAGGCGGTGGTACGCGATTATTTGTATATCCAGTTCAGAACGGTAAGGCTGAAAAGCTTGCGGGATTATTAAGCGATGTTTTTGGTAAGCCAAAGTCTCAAAAAGTGGTGCCTACAGCGGCATTAGCGCCGGGTCTGACGCCTGTCACCACTGTGTCAACGCCTGCGACAACTGAGACACGTGTCTCAACTCCAACGCCTGCTACGCCACCTGTTTTAACTCAACTTTCTGAAAGTGCGGGTGATAGCGTTGCAGTTAGTGGTGACGTGAGAGTCATCGCGGATAAGGATAACAATACTTTGCTTGTAATGGCATCTCCGTCTGATTATGAGAAGATAGAGTCAGCGATCCGGAAATTGGACATTCCGGCGCGACAGGTGTTAATTGATGTCATCATTGCTAACGTTTTGTTAAAAGACGACTTATCTTACGGAGTCCAATGGTGGTTCGCAAATCAGGCAACACAAGCGAAGGGTGCACCCCCGCTCGGGCAGGGCGGAGTGTTAGCGGGGGGGGGATTCTCATATGCTTGGAATAGTGCTGCTGCAGTCGCGCAAATTAACGCTTTACAAACTGATTCTCGAACGACAATTATTTCTCGTCCACATTTAATGGTCGTTGATAATCAGCCTGCCAAAATGCAGGTTGGTGTAAAAGTAAATGTTCAGACAGGAGTTGCATCCGGGGTTACTACAGGTGTGGTTAATTCTTACGCCTATCTTGATACCGGAATAAGCCTATCCGTCACGCCGCACATCAATGCCGGAGGTATGGTGACGCTGGAAATTGCACAAGACTCCAGTGAAACTTCTCCCGGAGGAAATGGGACGAATCCGAATATTACCAACCGTTCAATTACAAGTACTGTAATCATAAAGAGTGGGGAGTCAATGGTATTGGGCGGACTGATTCAGGAAGAGAAAACTAAAAATAAGAATGGATTCCCTATCCTGTCGCAAATACCTCTGCTTGGAGCGCTATTTGGAGCCCAGTCTGACAACACAAAGCGCACGGAGCTTGTCATGTTCATTACCCCTCGAGTGGTAGAAAATACGCATCAATCGCGTGAGATTACCGATGAGTTTCGCAAGAAGCTAACAGGCTTAGGTGAGCTTCTTGAGAGCGCAGGGAAATTCTCTGGGGTAGAAAAACCACAAGAAGCGGCAAAATAAAACATTTTCTTATTGTTTGTAGGAGGCGTAAGGCACTTCCTTTGAAAGGTGCACGTTGCCTTTATAGTTCTGAGCAAGTACAAAAATCAAACTTCAGAGGGCTTGAGGAGTGCTGAAAACATGGTTAGGAGAAATTTCAATGTGCATACGTATAATATTGCCTAATTTGCAATTTTTTCGGCTATAAACTTTAAATCAGATTCAATACTAAATTAGATGAATTTTCATCAAGTTCGTTTTGGATGTGATTTGTGAAAGAGTTGTCGGCTGTGCGGAAATGATTCCTACTTGAGCGCACCAATAAATAGTTAAACCGCTTGCGAAATTTCATGTTTGCATAAATGTATTTATTGTATTGAATAGAATTTTCAATTGAAGTTGCAATAGCACCCTTAATTAAAAAACGATGCGTCAGCAAATTAAAAACACTTGGCTGGCACCATCAGCGTTGTAAAATCACAACGTGAATGTTTTAAAAAATTCACATTTTGAGATGTTTTTTAAGAAGTAGCCGATAAAATGAGACGGAAGCGATGAAACGATCACAGTTATTGATAGTATTAATGTTGAGCGTAAGCTTGGTCGCTTTGCAAGCTTGCAGCACGATAGCGTCCAAGAAGCCAGAAGTGGTTGCGGACGCAAAAGATATAGTGGCATCACGTGCCGAAGCACGCTGGAAAGCGTTGATACTCGGCAACCTTGATCACGCATATGCTTTTATTAGCCCCGCAACCCGCAAGGTGATGCCGCTCGATGCATATAAAAAGCGCGTGAAGCTCGGCATGTGGCGCGACGTGAAAATTGAATCAGTTGCTTGTACGGATGATGTATGTTCAGCGTCAGTATTGTTAAAGTACGACATCCGCGACATTAAGGACGTGGAGAAAGTGGTAGAGGAGTCTTGGATCAAAGAAGATGGTGAATGGTGGTTCGTGCAAAAGAAATAAGTGCGAATTATGTTTTGTGTGTGGTATTTTTAGTATCAGTTCAGGCAACAAATTATTTGTAAATTACAGGCGAGTGTTATAAAATCATTTCGCGGTATTAAGTGAGGGCTAGTCTTAAAGCAAGGTTGCCACTCTAATTTTTGACAACATGGGATTAACTATGAAAATATTCAAAAGAAAGTCGTTTTACGCAGCTGTAGTGGCAGCGCTAGGTGCAATGGGTGCGATGGATACTGCTAGTGCAGTGAACGTCAACTCGAATGGTCTGGGTCAAGTTTTGATTTACCCTTACTACTCTGTTCGTGGTGGAATGGATACCTACGTTTCAGTTGTAAACACAACGGCTTCAGCTAAGGCAGTTAAGGTTCGCTTCACGGAAGGCAAAAACAGCCGCGAAGTACTCGATTTTAACTAGTACCTGTCGCCGCGTGACATGTGGACGGGTGCTGTAGTTGCTACTGCTTCCGGCGCTAAGTTGGTTACTCGCGATAAATCGTGTACTGCGCCTCCAATTCCTTCGGCTGGACAAGACTTCGTGAATTTCGCTTACGTTGGTACTGTGGTTCCTGGTATTGTTGATACGGGTGGCGATGGCGGCGGCGACAGTCTCGACCGTACACGTGAAGGGTATTTTGAAATTATCGAGATGGGTGTTATTACAAATGCGGCGATTGCAGCTGCAGTAACTCATTCTAGTGGCACCCCTGCTAATTGCGGTCTGGTCTCCGGTGGCTTGGATATGGGTGCTGGCGCTGGCGCCAATGCGGTTGTTCCTCCTCAGGGTGGTTTGGGTGGCGGTGCGTCGTTGATTAACGTCGCAGCCGGCGTTGATTTTGGTTATGATCCAGTAGCTTTGGATTCGTTCTCTTCACTTAATCTTTGGGCCGCTCCTGGAAGTATCGCTCCAGATTTGACTTTCGCTGATCCATTTAGTGTTGTATTTAATAACGGAGCAGCCGTTCTTAGTAATTGGGGGACGCGTGGCGATCAAGCAGTTAGTGCTGTTTTGATGCACGATCAATTGATTAATGAGTTTGTGTTGGATAGCGAAGTTTTGGCCGGTACGGATTGGGTTGTAACCATGCCGACAAAGCGCTATAACGTGCCTGTGGCTGGTGATGCTACTACTGCGATAGCACCGTTTACTACTGAGTTTTCCGCTGGTGGTGCGTGCGAGCCAGTTAGTTTGGCTTATTGGGATCGTGAAGAAGGTGCGATCACAACTGGCGTAATTTTCTCCCCGCCTCCAGCAGTTATTGGTAACTCACTTTGCTGGGAATCGACAGTTGTGACGTTTAACAATAGTAATGTTCTTGGCTCTGCAAATAGTGTGAATGTGCCAGTTACTTTCCAAAATGGCTGGCTGGAAATGGGATTCCAAGGTAATGGTCACACATTGGTAAGTGCAGAGCTGCATACGTACAGTGGATTGCCTACTATTGGATTTATGGTTCAGGATTTGATAAATCAAAATGCTGCTCCTGGCGTATTGGCAACTTATGGTGGTAATTTCACTCATAAATATAGAACTTTGATCAGTAACATTGCTCCTTAATTTTAGTTATTGGTTTTTGTTTTAATTTAAGTTTGACAAGAAAGAGCGGTAAGGATTAATCCTTCCGCTCTTTTTTTTCGAAATTTATGTTGGTAGTGTTGCTGGATAGTTGTTGCATAAAGGTATTTGCCTTAACGGAATAATTTGATGTATTATGTTTTTCTGATGGTTTGATTGATGAGATGAAGGGGGACTGAAAATGATGAGATTTCTAAAGGCTCATGTGAGTTTGGCCATAGCCGCAACATTATGTTTGTCAAGCTCGGCAGCATTCTCTGCAACTGCGATATTAAGCGGTTCTACGGGGGGGAGTTGTTCGTACAGCACTTTTAGTGTAGATGGATTGAGTGGCACGCTTAATGTAACATGTGATAACGTTGTGCAGCCGACTGGGCCAGGAATTATAAAATTTACCACTAGCTCCTCAAATTCTACAAAGGCCGGTAACGCTATAAACTTGTCGGTTCAAAGAACGGATGGTACTAATGGCGCGGTCAGCGCAACCGTCACTTCAAGTATAGATAGCTCAATTGCCGGTTATGAATCTGCACAATCACAGCAAGTAAATTTTGCAACAGGAAGTTCTTCTGCATCAGTAAGCTTTCCCACTACCGCTAATACAGTTGCAAAAGGAACTAAAAACTTAACCTTTACGGTGTCCGCCGCTACAGGAGGAGCAACTATTGGTGCCCCGAGTACGACATCAGTGGCAATAACAGACAATATTTCGGATATCCCATCTAACTGCACTGTTAAAAACATAACCTGGCAAATGGGGCCGGTTCATTTGGGAGCGGATCCACAACATTCAATGCCAGATGGTACAACTATGGCATTTAAGGTAGTGATGCCAGCACGAGGCGCAGTAATATCTTCGCTAAACTATAGTTTTTCTCCGAAATTTTTGTCTATTTCCAAAAAACCCTGTTCATTCGAAGAGGTTTCAATTCCGTCGTGTTCTTATGGAGGCGGAATTAATAAGCCACAGGTGCGTAATACCACTGGTACGAACCTAGGTTTTTGTAGATTGGAAGCAGGTCAGGAATATTATTTCAACGTGAAGCATGGAAGTACTGCAACTGATCGAAGTACTTGCACAAACGGCACAATTTGCACATTCTATCTTGAGTGGTAAGCAACAATTAATTCAATTTAAGTAAACTTATTCCCTTGCGGTCGCAAGGGAATTTTTTTTGGGGAATTTAAAAAGTGGTAGCCTTGTTTAAAAAAGATTTGTATTGGATCGCGTTAGTATTCTCAATACTTACACCGTCTGTAAGTGCTCAAGCGATTTTGGTGGGGAATGGGAAAGTTTCAGTTACCGACTTGGATTTCGAAGCTGAAATAGCAAGAATTCCGCAGGAACATCGTGCTGAAGTATTAGCGAGTAAAGCTCGAATTGGTAAATTAATTGAGAGTTTATTAGTCAATAAAACTTTGGCTGCGCAAGCGCGTAAAGAAGGTCTTGATAAGATAGGTTCGATTAACGCTCAAATAAATATTGCCACAGAGAAAATATTGGCATCTTCTCAGATGAATAAAATAGTGCAAAAGGCAATTCTTCCAGACTTTGAGGGGCGTGCTAATGAAATATACAAAACAAACCTAGATAAATATGCTGTGTCGGAAAAAGTGCGTGTAGCACATATTTTGGTGCAGTTGAAAGGTAGAACTGAAGCTGAGGCCTTGGAACGAGCAAAGATGGTTCGAGATCTGGCCATATCAGGAACATCTTTTGAATCGCTGGCCATTGAGTATTCAGATGATCCGAGTGTTAAGTCAAATAAAGGTGATCTTGGTTTTTTTGAAGAAGGGCGAATGGTCAAGCAATTTTCTGACGTGGCTTTTGCTATGACTACTTCCCTGCAAATTAGTAGCCTAGTAAAAACAAATTTTGGATACCATATTATTCAGTTTATTGAGAGGCAGCCCAAAAAGACTAAGACGTTTTCTGATGTTCGTGCAGAAATAATAAAAGATCTCACTGAGAAACACCTAAATGAGATTAGAAAAATCACTGTCGCTGAAATTTTGTCAGATCCCTCACTAAAATTAAATGAGGATGCTGTAAATAAATATCAAATTTCAGGAGGGGATCTAAAGCAAGGCGAACTTGTGAAGTAGTGCAATATTTACATCTTCCTAGCGATCGATTTTTAAGCATGCATAAATTTTCATGCTATTTCAAAAATAAATAGGTATTTGATTTGTTGAAAAATGCGTGGTCATTTCGTAATTTAGCGCTGAATTTTTTTCAGCGAGAATTAACAGGGCGTTACGTTGGAAGTATCAATGGACTATTTTGGATATTGATACATCCATTGGCCTTACTCGGGATTTACAGTGTAGTATTTGATACTATTTTCAAAGTTACGGCTCCTGTTGGTGACTACAGTTTCATAGCTTTTGTTGCGCTGGGGTTGTGGCCATGGTTGTCGTTCCAAGAGGGTGTTCAACGCGGAGCCCTTTCTGTACAGGCGAACGCAGGCCTTCTTAAAAAAGTGGCATTTCCGAATGAGCTTTTGGTGTACGCTGCCGTTGCTGCAACATACACGATACATGGTATAGGGTTTATTGCTGCATTAGTCGTATTGGCGGTCAGCGGGAATGTATTGCATTATGAAGCCCTGCCTATCGTAGCATTAATTTTAATAGCACAATTTATATTTACCTTGGGATTATCATCCATTCTTGCAGCGCTGCAAGTGATGCTGAAAGATATTGAGCATCTATTGTCCCCAATGATGATGATCTGGTTCTATGCAACTCCTGTGTTATACAGTGTGACAATGGTGCCAGTACAAGTCCAAAAAATAATGTTGTTGAATCCAATGGTCTATTTTATTCAACGGACGCGAGAATTGCTGATGTCTGGTGGAGGATTGATTTGGAATGATGGCGTGATCGTATTAAGTGCACTCTGCGTATTTATTGCAGGTAGATGGTTTTTCAATCGCTTGGCGAGTCATTTCGAGGATTTCGTATGATTACGCCCCTTATTTCAATGAAGGGCGTCGGGAAAAATTATCCCACTGTCACATCAGGTGCGCGTCGGTTGAAAACAGTGGCATCGCTTTTGATTGGTCGCCATAGTGGAGCAGCGTATTACCCTGCCTTGCAAGGTATTGATTTAGAGCTTCTTAAAGGCGAATCGCTCGGTCTAATAGGTGAAAATGGAGCTGGCAAATCAACCTTACTCAAAATGATTGCAGGTGTAGTGAAGCCTTCAGTGGGAATGCTGAAGGTGACGGGCAGTATAGGCGCATTGCTCGAGTTAGGTAGTGGATTTCATCCTGAGTACACCGGGAGGGAGAATATCTTTCTTTCTGCGGCATTAATGGGATTGGCGCAGAAACAGATCGTCGAGAAATTCGATTCGATAATTGAATTCGCTGATATCGGGGACTACATAGATCAACCAATCAAGCACTACTCTTCCGGTATGGTTGTGCGTCTTGGCTTTGCCGTTGCAACTGCAATGCGCCCGGACATTTTGATTACAGACGAGGTATTAGCCGTTGGCGATGAGTCTTTTCAAAAAAAATGTATTCGCTGGATTGAAGAGTATTTAAAAAGCGGCGGCACCTTGCTTTTATGTTCCCATAGTATGTTTCATATTCAAACTTTATGTCAAAAGGCGCTTTGGATACATGAAGGCAGGGTGCATATGTACGGAAGCAGTTTTGATGTAACACGAGAGTATTTGACTTACCATGAAGAAAAATCAGTTGCGCAAAAAATTGTTACCTTAGATAACGGTAATGAGCACGAAAGTGCAATATATTGCCTCCGGAAATTTTGGATAGAAACCCCTCAAGGAGATCCGATCGATACAACGTCAATGGGATCAGATATATGTGTTTGTGGTGTTGCATATTCACCAGATGGTCGTGCGCCTGTTATTTTATTTGGCGTTTTACGGGCAGACGGATCGCCAGTCTATGGATCTCATTCAAACGAAACCAGCTTTACTCCTTCTCCTTTGGGCAACTCATTATTTGGCTTTACAATACGCCTCCGCAATATTCAACTGCTGCCAGGAAAATATAATATCAGAGGACATGCAATGGATCCTGAAGGTTTAAGGTTATTCGATGTGATGGAAATTGCAGTGCGTATAACAGGTGCTACGCGTGACTACGGACTCTGTCGCCTTGATCACTCCTGGCAACCTCCAGCCCCATTTTCGAATAAGTAACCACATCAAATAACAGCTAACTAACAAATGAATGATTCAGATCTCACTCAAATCACAAAAATTGTCGTTTCAGGGCTTGCAAAAAATTATTGTCCCGGCCAGATCGTCAATATAAGCGTTGTTATGCAAATTGATGGCATATGCGAATTTGATCCTGTTTTGCGTCTATTTATTAAAAGTCCCTTAGGTGATACGCATTTGTTAGGTAGTGATACGCATAATGAGCAGTTGTTTTTTCCTTGGTTGCCACGCGGCAAATACGCTTTTTGTTTCTTTTGGCCAATATCGCTTCCTGCTGGAGAGTATCAACTTGGAGTGTCATGGGGCAATCCAGGCAATTTAAGAAATGCCGATTTTCTAGAAAATTTTTCTATTACAGAGGGCGCGCAAACATCATCTGGGATTTTGAATGGAACGTGGCGCTTGCAAAGCGAAGCTTTAGAAACCATTTCTAAGTTATCTTGGCAGAAAGGAATGGAAAATTGGTTTCATAGACATTTTTGCCATGCTGCACTTGTGATCGGCGAAACGTTTCTCGCTAACGCGCCCGAACTCCGTGGCCGTATACTTGATATTGGCGCGGGAGACGGAATTACGGATCTTGGTTTATTTCTTCGCTATAAACCGCAAGAGCTGATTGCCGTAGATATCGTAAATCACGCCTCCGAATTACCGCAAATTGCCCGAGATAACGATTTACCTTTAGATGATGTACCAAAAGGGTTTTCATTCGTACGCGGTAGTTGTGAAAACTTGCAATATCCAAATGAAAGTTTTGACTTGGTAATTTCGTGGGGATCGGTGGAGCATATTAAAGGTGGATATCGTAAGGCATTGGATGAAGTCTGGCGAGTATTAAGGCCGGGCGGGCTGTTTTTTGTTAATCCCGGGCTATTCTATTCAGAATACGGAAGTCATCTTGGAGAGTTCAGCAATGAGCCGCATTTGCATCTAAAAATTTCTGAAGCCGAATTACATGATCTGGTTATTGGCACTCAGCCGCGACTCATGGACCGCGCAGGATTCGATGTGGACAATAAGGAGTACTGGCGATTTTATAGTGAACTCAATCGAATCAAGGTGGCTGACTTCGAAGCAGAGTTGAAGGCGTATGGTTATGAAATTATACGCGCCGCTATTCGAGCGAATGACAAAATAGAATATACAGCGCAGTTGCAGCAATATAGTGTTTTGGATCTTGCAGTTGAAGATGCATTTTTCACATTAAGAAAGCCTCTCAATTCTGGACTTCAGGAACCATTTCTGAATGACTAGGAATTTAGGTTTTCCGCCATTTGTAAGTGAATTTTCTGGTATAGACCGGATGGGGGTCGGCTGCCAAATTAGTACAAGCGTCAGCATCATGAGAAACTTGGAGCCGCTTGGAAAGCGATGTATCTCCCTTGGAGACGATGTGATGCTATTTGATCAAGTTCGTCTACTTTTGGGATGCAATCTTACTCCGGATAATTCAGGGCTTTTAATTGGCAACCGAGTCATTGTAAATGTTGGGTGCTACATTTCTGGTGAGGGTGGATTGGTTATAGATGATGATGCGATCATCGGCGCAAATGTTCATATTTTGTCTGCCGGTCATTCCATACATAACTCTGGCCCCGTAGTATCGGTAAATCCACTGGAGTATGGCGCTATTCATATAGGTGTTGGCTCTTGGATAGGAGCCAACAGTACTATCTTGCCAGGCGTAAAAATTGGGCGTGGCGCTGTGGTTGGTGCAGGAAGTGTGGTTACACGCGCAGTGCCGTCATTTACGGTGGCTGTTGGCAATCCAGCGCGTGTAATACATTACCGTGAAGGATATAAGCCAAAACGTTGGTGGCATTTTGATCGGAGAGCGGTAACTTGATTAGTGACGCGCATCAATATCATAGGGTGATTGATACCGAAGGGCAGGATTCATTGAGCATCCTTGCGCGCCATATTCGTCCTGCCACACGAATATTGGAATTGGGTCCTGCGCGAGGTTATTTTAGTCGTTACCTAAATGAATCGTTGCGTTGTTCGGTTGATGCAGTAGAGATTGACGCCAATATGGCAGAACAAGCTCGCCCGTGGTGCAATAGATTATTAATCGGCGATTTGGAAAAATTGGATTTAACAAAAGAATTCATATCGCAAAGTTACGATTCCATCGTATTTGGGGATGTTCTGGAGCACTTGCGAGAGCCCTTGACGACGTTGATACAAGCTGTAAAGTTGTTGTCTGATGATGGGCAAATACTTGTTTCCGTACCCAATATTGCTTACGCTGGGCTAGTTGCTGATTTATTGCGCGGCGAGTTTTTGTACAGGGATGAAGGGTTGCTTGACAAAACGCATTTGCGGTTTTTCACCCAGACGAGCCTTGAGGCTATGCTTTTGAAGGCTGGCCTGCATGTGTGGCAGTGGGAGGCATTAGAGCGCCCGTTATGGGATAGTGAATTTCGTACACGTATTGAAAATTTACCATCTGCATGGGCAGATACCTTGCTAGCCAGGCCGAATGCGTTGTGTTACCAGTGGATAGCTTCGGCGCGTGTAGTGCCGCCTGCAAAACAGCCTCAACTAAGCGTCTCAAATGTGAACTATGATCGCTTCCCAGTTCGCTTGTTCTTGCGTAAAAAGCGCGAGGAATTTGAATTTAGACAAAGTAAGGTCGTATGGGGTCACATCGGGCAGCTGAATCAGACATTGCAGTTTCATGTTCGATATGACGACTGTGCGCAAGTGAGACTGAGTTTGGCAGATCGCCCAGGATACATACATGTACAAAATATTAGCATTCACGACTCGAATGAGACTTTGTGTTGGCAATGGCATCCTAAGTTAAATAATTCATTAATAAATGAATCTTATGGTATGCGTGAGGCGTCTGCCGAAACATATAGCCATATATTTATGGACGGCGCGGACACATGGCTGAATCTTCCGATTTTTTCCGATATCCCTAACGCAGTATTTAGATTGAGCATAACCTTAGATTGGCCAATGTCTGGTGACTATTTAGCATTGCTACCGGTAATTAAGGGCGAAATAAGATTGCTACAGGATCAAAAAGATTTTCTTCATCAAACAATTAATGAGCGCGACCAATATCTCACTTTGCGCACAGCGCAAATTTCAGAAAGGGAGCAATTGATTGCCGAGCGTGATCGGCTTTTGGCTCAGCGCACCGAACAACTTTCTGAGCGTGAAAATATGATTGTAGAACGGGATGATCTTCTTATTTTGCGCAACGAACAAATGGCCAAGCTAGAAGCTGAAATTGGAAGTTTGGAACAAGAGTTAATATATCGCTCTAGTTGGACATGGTGGCTGAAACTACTACCACGTTTGATAAAGCGGACATTGAAACGAAATATATAAAAAAATGCCGTACGTAATAGACATTATTATTCCCATTTACAACGCTTATGATGATTTATTGCAATGTGTTGACAGTGTGCGCCGCACCACCTCATCTCCGCATCGTTTAATTCTGATTGACGATTGCTCACCTGATAAGCGAATTCGCGAGTATTTTGACGAAATGCGCCGCTCGCCCGATGCTAGTCTTGTACTGATGACAAATGAAGCAAATCTTGGCTTCGTTGGAACGGTAAATCGCGGTATGCGAATGAGTAAAAACGATGTAATTTTGCTTAATTCCGATACTATCGTCACAAGAAACTGGCTTGAGAAAATTTCTCGTTGCGCTGCCTCTGATGGAAGCATTGGCACTATTACGCCATTTTCAAATAATGCTGAAATCTGCTCTTTTCCCATTTTTTGCCGGGAGAATGCATTGCATAAGGGGCTAAATGCTGAAGACCTAAATTCCGCAATCGAAGCGGCAGCGTTGCCTATATATCCGGACATCCCCACCGGTGTTGGTTTTTGCATGTTTATTCGGCGTGAATTATTGGAGAAAATTGGTCTTTTCGACGAAGAGACATTTCGTTTAGGGTATGGCGAAGAAAACGATTTTTGCATGCGTGCTGCTACGAGCGGTTGGCGCAATGTGCTATGTGACGACACCTTCGTTCAACATGTTGGAAGTCGGTCATTTAGTACAAAAAAACAAATATTGGCGCAAGAAAATATGCAGCGCTTGTTGATGAAGCATCCAACCTATATGCAACAGGTAATGGCTTTTATTGTAGCTGATCCTATCAAGCCAATTCGTCAGTTGGCTCAATCGTCATTGGCTTTTGAGGGAGCCGGATCGACTAATCCGGGGGTGCTGCACATAATGCATGGCCGAAGTGGCGGCACAGAACAGCATATACGTAGCCTGATTCATAGTGACGGTGTTGGTTGCCGCCACTATCTTTTAGTTGCCATGGACGACGTTTGGCAGTTAAAAGATGCAAATGCTGGCGATGTAGTGACGTATCAATTTAAGAAGCAGAATGACGAATTATGGGCGGATTTTCTTAGTGGTATTTGTGCAAGTTTTCGAATTCAATTATGTCATGTACATCATATTGCAGGCTGCCGATCAGGTTTGTTGGAGGCATTTCGAACATTAGAGATTCCTTATGGATTTAGCATCCACGATTTTTATCTGGCTTGCCCTACTATTAATCTACTTAATGCAGATGGGACATATTGCGGGGGCGAGACAGATCTCGCCCGTTGTAGAAGTTGCCTTATAGCACAATCCGATTGGCGTGATGCACATGCCGCATTTGTGAAAGACGCCACGTTCGTTATAGCGCCAAGCGAATCTGCCGCAAATATATTTAAACGCTACTTCGAGCGGGATGATATTCAGGTTATTCCACACGGTGTAGATTTGTTGGCAAGTCAGGCAGGCAGCATGCCTTCTGCTTTACTGTTACCCAAAGATAATCATTTCAGCATTGGTGTTTTGGGGGCAATCGGTCCAGTTAAAGGCTCCCGGCAACTGGAGAGCCTAGTAGCCAGAAGCAGAGAACGAAAATTGCCACTACGTTGGATTGTTGTAGGCTACCTTGATCGTCAATTTCAACCACTTCAAGATCCCGATACCTTATTTACGGTGCATGGGCAATATTTGCCTGAACACATGGAGTCGTTGCTAGACCATTATCGGGTAAATTTAGTGGTGTTTCCATCGGCCGGTCCCGAAACCTATTGTTATACTTTGACGGAAGCTTGGATGGCTGGCCGACCAGCGTTAGTGCCGCCAATTGGCGCATTACATGAACGTGTCAATGCCAATGGCGCTGGTTGGGTTATGCAAAATTGGCTAGATGTAGATGCTATTTTGGATGATATTTTGCTGATTTTGAGCGACGACAACCGTGCGGAATTCACCCAGAAGCAAATTCAAGCCCGGTCAGTGCCAACGGCGTTAATCGAAGACATGGCTAGTGCGACCGAGGCGATATACCAAGAAAATTTACCATTACACCCAACGATTATTGGGACGCCCTTAAGTCAGGCGGCGCTATATGATGCTTTGCAAACTGCGCTTGGTGTTGCTGCTGCAGAGCGACGCCGTCGTGCATCAAATAGCGAACATTGGCTTTTAAGACTTGCGCACCTTGGCCTGCGCTTGCGTTATACCGCGCTTGGCCGCCTGTTATACCGCGTTGTTCCGGTTCGATGGCAACAAGTGCTTAAACGACGTCTGTTGGCCTAAATTTTTCTGATTTTATATAATTATGAGCAATCCCATTAATTGGTTTCAGCAAGCAATAGAACACCATCGAGCTGGGCGTTTAGTCGACGCGACTGTTTGCTATCGTCAGGTATTGAAAACGCAACCTCAAAACCATCAATGTCACTATAACCTCGCCCTTGCCCAAGAAAGTTTGGCTCTGGAAAACGACGCCATATTCAGCTACCGGCAGGCAATTGTATGCAATCCTAATTTTTCCGAGGCGCACAATAACCTAGGAAATATATTTCAAAACCAAGGTTATTGGGACGATGCACGCGAGGCTTATTCACGCGCATTGTCTATAAATCCTAAGCTTGCTCAGGCGCAATACAATTTGGGTCTGATTGCGAAGAAGCAAAACAACCCGAGTCTGGCAGTTTTGTATTTTCAAAAGGCGATAGAAATCGCCCCTGAGTACACTGAGGCTTTTGAAAATCTTTGTGCGCTTCAAAAAGCTTTGGGCCGAACAGAAGAGTGGTTGGATACATTTAAACAGCATGAAAAAATTCAACGAAAAGCAGATTGGTTTTTTATCGCTGGGTTATCTACGTGCCGATACTTAGGTGATTCAATAAGAGAAGATCGCTACTTACAGGAGTTTTATGGGCACCACTTGGGAGGTGGTGAGCTTCCAATGTTGAGCGGCATGTTAAGCATTGCGCAATATTACGACATTCCTCAAACACAGTTGTTACGCTTATACCATTCATATAACCAAGCTGTAAAAAGCCAACACTCAGCACCATTTCCCTTAGTTTCCCCATACCGCCCTGAGCGCGCCAGAATTCGTATTGGTTATGTATCCGCAGATTTCAGGGTACACGTAATGGGCATGTTGATGCTGGAAGTATTGTCACGTCATGATCGCAGCCAATTTGAATTGCACTTGTATTCTTTAGCGCATGAACAAGATTCGGTGACCGCGCAATTTCGTGCAATAAGCGAAAAATTCGTTGATCTTCACTCCCTGCCTGCTTCGCAAGCCGCTCGCTTGATTGCCGAGGATGACCTCGATATTTTGATCGACTTGGGCAATCACACTAGCTACGCAAATCCCGTAATTTTTGCCTACAAACCGGCACGTATCCAGATTACCCATCTCGGTGCGCATGGTGCTCTCGGACTCGATGCTATTGATTTTAAGATGACAGATCAATACGCAGATGTA
>JAZKIX010000022.1:20094-27653 GCA_040384645.1 Pseudomonadota bacterium
ATGCCCAGTATTTGATTGAGAAATTACTTCCGATGGCGGGTTGCATATTTCCGTTTCGGCATATCGAGGCCGATACAAATGCTCAGTACAGCAGGGCGGTTTCGGGAATCGCCGAAAATGCTATTGTGATAGGGGCCTTTACCAATATCATGAAGTTAAGCCCACGTTGTCTTCGCACTTGGGCCGCAATACTGCAACGAAATGATCGCGCTGTGTTGGCATTTTCCCCGCTCAGGGACAATGAGCGTCCAAGTTATTTGCGTCAAGCTGTTGCCGCAGGCATTGATCCTTCTCGGATTGTCTTCATCGCAGCATCAAAAGACGAAAAAATTAATCGAGCACGTTATAGCTTGGTTGATTTAGTGCTCGATACCTTTCCTTACAGCGGTGGTGATACTACGTTGGCAGCGCTGGACATGGCAGTGCCGGTTGTCACATTATGTGGACAGCGCCATAGCGAACGTACCACCTATAGCATTTTAATGAACTTGGGTGTGACTGAAACTATTGCACACTCGGAAGCTGAGTACATTGATCTAGCGTGTCGTTTGGCAAGTGATGCGGTTTGGCGGCAGTCTGTTGTACAGCATATTCAGCGCGGCATGCTTGATTCGCCTTTGGTTGATATTGACGCGCATGTGAAAAATTTGGAAGACGCTTATCGGCGTGCTTTTGACGCAGTTCCGCAAAAAGGGTCGGCACAGATTCAAGAAATAAAGCCACTATTTCAAGAAGCATTGCGCTTACATCAAGCCAACAATTTTGTGCAAGCAGCGGATATTTATAAACAAGTATTGGAACTAGAACCTGACTATGCCCAGGCACGATATCTATACGGCTCGCTTCTGGAGCAAACGAATCGGGATCAAGAGGCTCAAGCTGAGTTTGAAGCTGCCGTCAGGATCAGCCCTAGCTATATCGACGCTCATCATGCACTTGGAAAACTTCATCTGAAACACGCTCGATTGCAAGATGCCGCCAATGGGTTCCAGCAGGTATTAAAGCTCAAACCGGATCACTTTTCTGCATTGAATGCGTTGGGACGTGCATTGACCGGCATGCGTCTTTTTCCTCAGGCAATCGCTGTTCTGGAATATGCACTTAAAGTCAAGCCGCATGCATCCGAAGCCTATTTTAATCTTGGCGTGATATATCAAAAGCAAGGTGTGACTGAGGCGGCTTCTGCTGCCTATGGTCGCGCTTTGGTGCTAAATAAAACCGACGTCGATGCTTTGTTCAATTTAGGCGTCATTTGCCAAGAGCGTAATCAGGCTGAACGTGCCGTGTCTTTTTATCAGCAGGTATTGGCAATTGAACCTGATCACGCTCCCGCATATTTTCATATGGGCGATGTGTTATTTGCCGCTGGCAAAATTAATGCGTGGTTAGCCAATTTTGAACAATTCAGAAGTAATACTGAATTTTCGCCCATGTTGGCAATTTATGGCGTGCAGGCGTGCACCTATCTTGGTGAAATTGCACAGCAGCAGGTTTATCTGGCCCAACTGTTGAATCAGTCGACATCGTTTCCTGATGACAGCAATGACCATGACCGCTTGGAAGAGCTTTTATATTTGTCATTGTTTTTTGATGTGCCTTCGTCTCAGTTGTTGGTGCTATACCAGCGCTACAATCAACTGATGGAGGCTGCATTTCCCGTGACTTTGGCGTTGCCACCACGGGCTGAAAATAGCAAGATCAGAATTGGGTATTTGTCGGCCGATCTGAATGATCATGTGATGGGGAAAATGATGTATCAGACCATCTCTCGCCATGACAAACAAGAGTTCGAGGTCATTTGTTATTCGCTGTCGCAACGACAGGACGTCTGGACTGAACGTTATCGTAGTGTGAGCAACAAGTTTACTAGCCTCGCTGGCTTTGATGCGGAAAGCGCCGCGCAAAAGATTGCGGAAGATAATCTAGATATTCTTGTTGACCTGTCTACGCATACGCAAGGGGCCATGCCGGCGATTTTAGCCTTGAAGCCTGCACGGTTGCAGATAACCCATGTCGCCAGTGCCGGTGCTGTAGGACTGAAGCGAGTCGACTTTAAATTGACCGATCACTTTGCTGAATCGGCTGGTAGTCAAGGCGAGCTGTTGGAGCAGTTGTTGCCGATGGTGGGATGTGTATTTCCTTATCGTCATATCGCGCCTGCCTTGCGCCATAATTACCAACGCAGTAATTTTGGTATTGCCAGCGATGCGGTTGTATTGGGTGCGTTTGTTACCCTGCTGAAGTTGAGCCCGCGTTGCCTGGATTTATGGCGCAAGATACTAGAGGCCGTTCCGCGTGCCATTTTGGCATTTTCGCCACAACATGACGAAGCCAAGTCTGCCTACCTCGCGCTATCGCGGACTGCAGGAATTCCACAAAATCGTATCGTCTTCATTCCATGCGGTAAGGATGAGGCGCAAAATCAGGCACGCTACCATTTGGTGGATATGGTGTTGGACACGCTTCCATACGGCGGTGTGAACGGCACCCTAGAGGCGCTCGACATGGGTGTACCAGTGGTGACCTTGGTAGGGCAACGGCACGGCGAACGTACTGGTTACAGCATCATGAGCAATCTTGGGGTAACGAAGACCATTGCCCATAGCGAGCAAGAATACATAGCGCTCGCGACCCGCCTCGCAAATGACCGTACTTTCCACACCAGTGTAGTGACTGATATCCGGCGTGGGCTGGTAAATTCCCCGCTGGTAGATGCCGCGGTGCATACCGTCAATCTGGAAAATGCCTACAAGCAGGCTTTGCGCGAGAAAGGTGTTATCGGTAACGGCGTTCTGACGCCATGATCGACATTGCCGTCCAGTTAGCGGAAGCACGCGCTATCCAGCGCGCTGGGCGTTGCCAAGCTGCGGCTGATATTGTCGAACAAATACTCGTACATTCACCTCAGGAGCCGGAGGCGCTGCATCTTGCAGGATCCTTGGCACAGCAGCTAGGTGCTGGCAATCAGGCTTTATCGTATTTCGCACGCGCAATTAAAGTAGCACCGCAGGATGTCCGCAATTACTTGTTATCGGCATTTTTGTTGGAAGATATGCAGCGTCCTGGAGATGCAATCGGAGCGTTGCAGCAGGCGCTTGTGATCAAACCGGCATATGCCGAGGCTCACAACCATATTGGTGTGATCTTGCAAGATCAAAAACGGTATGCCGAAGCCCAGACTTATTTTCGCAACGCGGTTCAAATCAACCCAAACTATGCCAAAGCCTATAACAATTGGGGAACATCCCTGCGCGCTTCGGGTGATCTGCTTGGCGCTGTAGATCTATTTGAAGCCGCTGTGCGGTTAAATCCGGACTATTTGCTGGCACATTACAACCTCGGTACCGCCTGTTTGGAATTGGAACGGTTTCTGGCTGCCGAAAAGCATTTCGGCAACGTCCTTTTATTGAATTCCGACCATGCGCAAGCACTCAGTCACCTTGGGTGGGTTCAGCTACAGCTAAGAAAATTCGATCAAGCCGAAATCAGCTACCTTAATTCCGCCAAACTAAAACCGGGCAAGAACGTGGCTGAGCTTCATGGCTTGGCCACTGTTTATTGGGAACAGGGCAAGATTGAGCAAACGCTCACAAGCTATCGTCAAATTCTTTCGATTGCACCACATGATTTGAAAGCCGCACTGGGCGCACTCTTAAGCTTGCCAGCTATTTACTGCGACCAGGCGGATTTGGCATCGCATCGGGCGCGTTTTGCACAGGGGTTGCAATTAGTTCATCAGCAAGCACACGAATATCTCACTAACAATGATCCTGACCGCTTAATAGCGCATTTAAGTGGACGCAGTAATTTTTATCTTGCTTACCAAGGACTTGACGATAAATCATTGCAAAAGGCCTATGCTGATTTTCTTATCACGATGCTGGAGAAAATCGCACCACAATTTCTGCAGCCTCGTATCCAGCAAAGTAGTGCCGGGCGGCGTCTAAAGATTGGATTTTTGTCGAGTTTTTTTTACGACTGTACTGTTGGAATGTATTTCAGGCGCTGGATTACCCGGCTGGATCGCACCCAGTTCGAAGTAACGCTTTATCATTTGCGGCCTTACAGCGATCCAGTTACACAGGAATTGAAAGAAAACGCAGATCATTTTCATCATCTTTCGGTCAGCCTGAATCCTGCGCTGCAAATAGCCTCAGCCGTGTTGGCGGACGATCTGGATATATTGGTGTATCCCGAATTAGGTATGGATAGCACCAGCTTTTTGCTCGGGGCTTTGCGCTTAGCGCCTTTGCAATGCGCAGGCTGGGGGCACCCAGTGACCAGTGGGCATGGCAACATCGATTTCTTTTTTTCCAGTGCCGCGATGGAACCGGCTGACGCTCGCCAACATTATGTCGAAAAGCTGGTCTTGCTAAATGGCATAGGCACCTGTTACAGCAAGCCTCAATTGCCACTCGCCGGACAACGTATCCAGTATGGGTTGGATGACGAAAAGACCTTATATCTTTGCCCTCAATCCCTGTTCAAAATTCACGTCGATACTGATGACCTACTTGCCCGGATAATGGCGCGTGACCCAAATGGCGTTCTCGTACTGTTTGAGGGGCGCCACAGCAACATCACACAATTATTTTTGCAACGCCTGGCAAAAGTGTTCGAGGCGCAGGGCGTTGATCTGACGGATCGTTACGTACTTTTGCCGTCGATGCCGCACGATGATTATTATCGGGTCAATATGTTGTGCGATGTCATGCTCGATACGCCGCACTGGTCTGGTGGCAATACCACCATTGATGCCATTGCGTGCGCCTTGCCAATCGTGACTTTGCCGGGTGGGTTGATGCGCGGAAGACAAAGTTGCGCGATGTTGCGTTTGATCGGCGTGGATGAATTGATCGCGAACGATAGGGACGATTACGTCGACATCGCTGTCCGGCTCGGCGCTGATCCACAATGGCGCAAACTCTTGGCGCGACGTATAGCCAGTAATAGCCACGTTATTTTCGATGATGAAACACCGATACGCCAGATCGAACAATTTTTCTTGTCCTATGGAAAGTGCATGGACTCGGCTCGCCAGACTCCGCCAGCGCTATCACTAGTGGACAATTTCCAGAATCAAAGCCAGCAAAACCGATCAGTGCCGCCCTTGGAAAAAAGAGAGCAGCGGTCCTGATGGCAACGTTGCGTTTCTTCCTTTTTAATCTGTTTGGCAATATGTTGCCTTTAATCGTTGCGCTGGTGGCAATGCCAACGGTGGCGCATTATGCCGGCGTGGAGCGGTTGGGTGTGTTGGCCGTTGTATGGACTTTGGTTGGTTACTTTGGTTTTCTCGATTTCGGTTTAAGCCGGGTCGTGACCCGGCGTCTAGCGAAGGCGGCCGAACAATCACGCACCGCTGAAGAATTGACCCATTTACGCGGCTTTTTCTGGTGGTGGGTATTCCCTTGTTTGATCTTGATCGCGCTATTATTTCTGGCAGGGCGACCGTTTCTATCCGGCTTGTTTCATGGCGCTTCATTCAAACATGAGTTGAGCGCGGGCTGGGTTTGGATCGCATGGTGCTTGCCCATCACGTTGGTGACCAATTGGTTGCGCGGCGCGCTGGAGGGCTTGCAGCGTTTCGCCCGTATTAATTTATTGCGCGCAGTTTTCGGCTCCTGGACATATGCTGCGCCTGCACTGACTGCCATATTTCATCCAACCATCGACGCAATGATTATTGCCGTGGTTTCAGGCCGTGTGCTGGCCTTGATGGCGCACGTCGTGGCTTGCAAGCAAGTCGAAAGCGGGATTGTCATGGGTGCTGTGCCACGCCATGGGCCGGGTATCAGGCAATTTTTTAAAGAGGGCGGCTGGATGTCGGTATCGAATCTGGTGAGCCCGATGATGGTGTATTTCGATCGATTCATACTTGCCGCCTTGGTGCCGGCAGAAGCCGTGGCGTGGTATGCCACCGCGCAAGAAGGCATGCTGGGCATGCGTTTGATTCCCGGCGCCTTGGCCGGTGTTTTGTTTCCACAGTTCGCTGCGGCTTCCGATGGCGGGGCATTGCGTCAGATAACCGAGCTTTATCGATTGGCATTGCGCGCGATTGCGGCATTGATGCTGCCCGCTTGTGTGCTGATTGCCACCCTGTCCTATGACGGCATGCGTTGGTGGATGGGCGACACATTTGCCTTGCACAGCTATCGTGTGGTGGCGATTGTCGCCATCGGACTGTACGCAAATTCTATCGCGCAGTTGCCATTCGCCTGGTTGCAAGGGGTTGGGCGATCAAGGATCACCGCGCAAATCCATTTGCTTGAATTGCCGATCTACGTATTTGCGGTGTATGTCTGCGTCGCTCATTGGGGTATCGAAGGCGCGGCCTGGATCTGGACCGTGCGGATGATTGTTGATTGCGTATTACTTCTTGGCATGGCGCCACGCGGCAATGACCAGTTCGCGCTGATGACTGGCTTGCTGGGGGGCGTCTTGATTGCAGTTGCCGGTTTGATGGCGGGGCCGGAATGGATTTGGCAATGGCGCGCTGCGGCTTGTGTATTGGCTACCGTAGGCGCTGGATTTTATGCCTGGTTTGGTTTGTTAAACACGACTGACCGCCACAGCGTCATGCGATTGCGTCATGCGTATTAGTTGTTCGGTAGTGAGCTATAAACATACGCCGGCGCAGATCGCCCAAGTGCTGCATAGCGCAGCCAATTCTGCGGTCGATGCCGTTCTGTATCTTGTCGATAATTCCCCCGACGATCAGCTGGCTGCTGTTGCCCGGGAATATAGCGCCACTTATATCCACCTGCCGCACAATCCGGGTTTTGGCGCAGCCCACAATCTGGCGATCGATGCAGCGTTGGATAATGGTTCGGTCTACCATGCGGTTTTAAATCCCGATATCGTTTTTGCCAGCAATGTATTACCAGTCTTGGCAAATTTTATGGCGCAAAATCCGGCCATTGGCCTGACGATGCCTAGTATCCTTTATCCCGACGGTAGCCAGCAGCATTTATGCAAGCTATTACCGACACCGGTCGACTTGATACTGCGGCGTTTCATGCCAGCCTGGTATCGCCGCAGCGGGCGTCTGGCGCGTTATGAATTGCATGCCAGCGGATACGATCAAGTGATGGATGTACCCGCCTTATCGGGTTGTTTCATGATGTTGCGTAGCGATTTGCTGCGCCGGATAGGCGGTTTCGATCAAGGTTATTTTATGTATCTGGAAGATGTCGATCTATCGCGGCGTATCGGCCAGGTCGCTCGTACCGTGTATTTTCCAAAAGTGGCCATTACGCACGATTATGAAAAAGGATCGTATAAAAACCTGAAGCTACTTTATTATCATATTCGCTCAGCGATACGTTATTTCAATAAATGGGGCTGGATTTTTGATAAGCACCGTATGCTGAAAAATCAAGCTGCACTTAATGATATGCCGACACCGGGACAATAAAAACCATAACCAATTTCCAGCCGATTTAGTCGCTATTGTCGATATAATCCCAGCCTCATCAATTCAGCGCGCAGGTTTCGCTGAAACGCAGCATCAACCCAGCGAATCGCCATGTTTTCATTCCTGATTAGTTTTAGATCGGAAG
>JAZKIX010000022.1:27663-36913 GCA_040384645.1 Pseudomonadota bacterium
AATTGCATGGCGCCGCATTAGATACCGATTTTAATGGTGTGCAAAAAGTGCATATGCATGCGGTACCGCGCATCGGCGGCTTATGCATCTATCTAGCGGTGGTTTTATGCAGCGTGTTATCGGTGTGGCGTGAACCAGTATTAAGCAAAGCAACCTTACTATTATTGAGTTGTGCATCGCTGGCATTTTTGGGTGGCGTAGTGGAAGATTTTACCGGCCGTGTCAGTCCGTTGCGGCGCCTGTTATTAATGCAAGGCTAGAACGGATCGATTGGATATTTTCTGATTCGCCCTTTCGCTATATGTGGCTGACACTGCCCTTGACGGTATTGGCTGTTGCCGGCATCGCCAATGCGATTAATATCATTGATGGTTTTAATGGTTTGGCCAGTGTAGTCGCGATTTGCATGTTGTTATCGCTGGCTTATGTCGCATTTCAAGTCAACGATATGTTTGTATTAGTGACGGCGCTCATGGTGGCCGGTGCAACCGCTGGATTCCTGATCTGGAATTATCCTGCGGGATTGATTTTTTTAGGCGATGGCGGTGCTTATTTTGTCGGCTTCATGCTGGGTGAATTGGCTTTGCTTTTGGTAATGCGCAATCCCCAAGTATCGACCTGGTATGCGGCGCTTTTATTGCTCTATCCTACTTTCGAAACGCTCTTTTCCGTATATCGGCGGGTATTCGTTCGCGGTAAATCGCCTAGTATGCCCGATGGAATTCATTTACATAGCCTGATCTTTCGCCGGATCGTGCAATGGGCCGTGGGACGTAAAGAAGCGCGTGCCCTGATTCGGCGCAATTCGATGACTTCGCCATATTTATGGCTGTTTTCTTTAATGGCGGTTATTCCTGCGACATTGTTTTGGCGTCATACTTGGATATTGATGTTATTTTGTTTGCTGTTTGTCTTTAGTTATGTCTGGCTTTATGCGAGGATAGTCAGGTTTAAAGCGCCACGTTGGATGATTCTAAATAAACGGAAATAAAACCATTCGATTGCAACGCTTGTTTAAAATTGAATAATGAAATATGCGGCACAAATTTAAATCTTTTTAAGGGTCATTATTATGAATATATCTAATCTGTCGATTGCCGATTTAAATGCGCTGCAAGAGCAAATCAAGCAAGAAATCAAAAAACGTCAACATCAGGATGTCGCCAAGGCGCGCGAACAAATCCTGGCAATTGCCCAAAGTGTTGGAATTCCCTTGAAAGAGCTAGTCGCTGGCAATCTGCGCGTTAAAAACAATGCGCCGGTCGCGGTGCGTTACCGGCATCCGCAAGATGCATCCTTGCAGTGGAGCGGCCGCGGCCGCCAGCCGAACTGGATCAAGGCATGGCAAGAGTCCGGGCAATCGCTCGATGCCTTGCGGGTGTAAAAATGTAGCGTGGTCAAAGATAGGTAGCGACTTGCTAACCAGCCTATGATTTAAAGAGTGGAGGGGGGTATGTGCCAAAATACATGCTCTTCCGCACGCTTTCATTGTGGCTTTAAAAATACTCCATGCAGTATTTGTTTCTTCAAATCCTCTGTTTTTAGCCCCCACCATGTCAATTCCATCCAAAACCATTTTCAAAGCCTACGATATCCGTGGGATTGTCGGCAGCACGCTTGACGTTGCCGTCGCACGACAAATTGGCCTGGCCTTTGGCGCAGCCGTGCTTGCCAAGGGTGAACGTAGCGTTGTCATCGGTCGCGATGGTCGCTTGTCGGGACCGACCTTGGCGGCAGCGCTGGCGCAAGGATTGCAGGCGGCCGGCGTCGATGTCATCGATCTGGGCGTGGTAGCGACGCCGATGGTGTATTTCGCCACCCATATATTGACGGCGCAGTCGGGCATCATGGTCACCGGCAGCCACAACCCACCGGACTACAACGGCTTCAAGATGGTGCTGGCTGGCGAAGCGATTTATGGCGATACGATACAAGCCTTGTATCGCACAATTGCGCAAGCCGATGGCGACATTCAGCCGGCAGCCAAACCCGGCCAATACCAACAACACGATATCCGCGATGCCTATCTGCAACGCATCATCAGCGACGTCAAGCTGGCGCGCCCGATCAAGGTCGTGGTCGATTGCGGTAACGGTGTGGCCGGTGCTTTTGCCGGCGACTTATATCGTGGCCTCGGTTGCGAAGTGAGCGAATTGTTTTGCGAAGTCGATGGCAACTTCCCCAATCACCATCCCGATCCGGCCCATCCCGAAAACCTGCAAGACTTGATCCGCGTTTTAAAGCAATCGGATGCCGAAATCGGTTTGGCTTTCGACGGCGATGGCGACCGCCTCGGCGTGGTCACCAAAGATGGTCAGATCATTTATCCCGACCGGCAATTGATGTTATTCGCTGAAGACGTATTGACGCGCAATCCCGGCCAGCAAATCTTGTATGACGTCAAATGCACCCGTCACATTGCACCGTGGGTCAAGGCACGCGGCGGCCAGCCGCTGATGTGCAAGACCGGTCATTCGCTGGTCAAGGCCACCATGCGCGAAACCGGCGCGCCGTTTGGCGGCGAAATGAGCGGGCACTTGTTTTTCAAGGATCGCTGGTACGGCTTTGACGACGGTTTATACGCCGGCGCGCGCCTGCTCGAATTGCTGACCCGCGTCGCCGATCCCTCGGCGCTCTTGAATGCCTTGCCGCAATCGATGAGCACGCCTGAATTGCATCTGGAATTGGCCGAAGGTGAAAGCGTCGGCTTGATCGAAGCCCTGCGGCGCGACGCACGCTTCCCCGGCGCGCAAGAAATCATCGGCATCGACGGCTTGCGGGTCGAATACGCCGACGGCTTCGGTCTGGCACGCTCGTCCAATACCACGCCGGTGATCGTGATGCGTTTTGAAGCCGAATCCGAAGCTGGCCTGGCGCGCATCCAGGCTGATTTCAAACGGGCGATCCTGGCAGTCAAGTCCGATGCCGCCTTACCGTTTTAAGGTCGCCGCGGTTTGAAAGTCAGGAGTTTGAAAACAACGGGTTTGAAAATCCTGGTTGTGCGCGTCTCGTCGATGGGCGACGTGATCCACACCATCCCGATGGTCAACGAGATCCGGCGTCACTTTCCCGATGCTGTCATCGATTGGGTGGTGGAAGAAGCTTACGTCAGTCTGGTGCGTCTGAGCGCCCAAGTGCGCAAGGTATTGCCGCTGGCCTTGCGGCGCTGGCGCAAGCGCTTGTGGTCCAAGGCGACACGGGCAGAAATCGCCGCCTTTGTGGCCGAATTGCGTAGCGAATCCTATGACCTCGTCTTCGATCCGCAAGGTTTGTTCAAGACCGGCGCGGTAATGGGCCTGGCGCGGCTGGCGCCGGGCGGCCAGAAAGTTGGTCTGGCCAATGCCACCGACGGCTCTGGTTACGAAGCTATTTCGCGCTTGTTTCACAGCATCAGTGTGCCGGTCGGGCGTCAAACCCACGCTGTCTTGCGCGCGCGTCAACTGGCTGCTGCCGGCCTGGTGTATGCAGTCGATGGCCCGGCGCAATTCGACTTGCGCTTGCCGCACATGGCGCTGCTGCAATGGCAGCCGAAACTACCGTATGCCGTATTTTTCCACGCTACCGCCCGCGCAGAAAAGCGTTGGGCAGTGGCTAATTGGGTCGCCGTTGCGCAAGAATTAGAACGCAGCGCCATGCCCATTTTGCTACCGTGGGGCAGTGCCGACGAGCAGCAAGCGGCGCAGCAATTAGCAGCGCAAATGCCCAATGCCCAGGTCTTGCCCAAGTTGGCGATGATGGAGGCGGTCGCGCTGGCGCAAGGCGCCAGCCTGGCCATCGGCGTCGATACCGGCCTGACCCATATCGCAGCCGCTTTCAACCGGCCCACCATCGAACTGTATTGCGATTCGCCGCGTTGGAAAACCGAAGGCAATTGGTCGCCCAATATCATCAACCTGGGCGATAATGGGCACCCGCCAAGCGTGCCGGAGGTGACAGCTGCCATCGCTGCCTTGCTGGCCGCCGTCAAACCGGAAATTGCCCATGCCACAGCAGATTCTTAAAGTCACGACCAGCCCGTCCCTGTTGGCGGTTGATGCGAACCGATGGATCAGCGGCCTCGAAGCCGGCAAGGTTTTATATTTCCCCCATTTTGATTTTGCCTTGCGGCCGGACGAAATGGCTTTGCTGACGCCAAGCGTCAAGCAGCCCAAATCGCGCAATATCAGTCTCGATGCCGACGGCAAATTACATGGCGCGGTTGAAGACGATGTGACCCAGACGAGCCTGTCTGAAATGATCGGGCGCTTTCGTACCCAGGCGCTGATCTTGATCGATGCGCTGGCGCCGGATTACAAACCAGCCTTGCGCATAGCGCCCACCAGTTACCGGCCCGATATGGTCGAAACCCGCCAGCAATCGGCCAGGGCCGATGACCGCCGCCTGCATGTCGATGCTTTCCCTTCGCGGCCCAATTATGGTGAGCGGATTTTGCGCGTGTTCACCAATATCAACCCGAACGGCGTGCCGCGCGTATGGCGCGTGGGCGAACCGTTCGAAGACATCGCCAGGCAATTTCTGCCGCGTGCCAAACCGTATAGCGTCTGGCAAGCCCGCGCCATGCTGGCGCTCCAGGCGACCAAGTCCCTGCGCAGTGAATATGACCATTTGATGTTGCAACTGCATGACGGCATGAAGCTGGATGACGACTATCAACGTCATTCGCCGCAGGTCACCGTGCCCTTTGCGCCGAGGTCGGCCTGGGTCTGTTTTTCCGATCAAGCCAGTCATGCCGCCATGTCGGGGCAATTCATGCTGGAACAGACGCTGCACCTGCCGGCCGCAGCGCAATACCAACCCGACACCAGTCCGCTGGCGGTGCTGACGCGGCTGACGGGACATAAGCTAGTTTGATGTTGCGGCTATATTCGCTGGCTTGGTATCTGGCCATGCCGCTAGTGTTGCTGCGGCTCTGGTGGCGCGGTCGCAAGGAGGTCGGCTACCGGCAACATCTGGCCGAGCGTCTGGGCTGGTATCGCGCTGTGAAGCCGTCGCCCGGCGTGCCTGTCGCGCCCCTGATTTGGGTACATGCCGTCTCGGTCGGCGAAACCCGCGCCGCAGAACCCTTGATCCAGGCGCTGCTGCTGCGCTATCCCTCGCACCATATTTTGCTCAGTCACATGACGCCGACCGGTCGCGCTACTGGTCAGGCGTTGTTTGGCGATGCTATAGCGCGTCTGCGCCTGCAGCAGTGTTACCTGCCGTATGACACCGGTTGGCTCGTGAGCCGCTTCTTGCGCCAATTCAAGCCGCGCATTTGTATCCTGATGGAAACCGAAGTCTGGCCCAACCTAATCGCGCAATGTGTCCGGCTGCGGGTGCCGGTGGCGCTGGTCAATGCCCGCTTGTCGGCACGTTCTTTGTCCAAGGCTGAGCGTTTTTCAAAATTGTTATTGCCTGCTGCGCGTGCCATTACCTGTGTGGCAGCGCAGACCGACGCCGATGCCGAGCGCGTGCGCCAGCTTGGCGCAGCTCAGGTCCATGTAACCGGCAGCATCAAATTCGATGTCACGCCAGCCGCCGCGGTATTGGCCCAGGGTGCAGCCTTGCGTACCGCCATCGGCCAGCGTCCGGTGCTGCTATGCGCCAATACCCGCGACGGCGAAGAAGCACTGATCCTCGATGCCTTGTCGCAATTGAGCGTCGCCAATGCGCTGCTGATTCTGGTGCCGCGCCATCCGCAACGCTTTAATGCCGTGGCGAAAATGATAGAAGCGCGCGGCCTTGCGCTGTGCCGCCGTTCCGCCTTGGGCGAGGATCTGACGACCGCCAATGCTACGTTGGCACCGCAAGTGCAAGTCTTGCTGGGCGATTCGATGGGTGAAATGTTCGCCTATTACAGCGCTTGCGATCTGGCCTTCGTTGGCGGCAGCCTATTGCCGCTGGGTGGGCACAACCTGATCGAAGCTTGCGCCCTCGGTAAGCCGGTCTTGCTCGGGCCGCACACTTTTAACTTTGGCGTGATCAGCGAAGAAGCGGTCGCCGCCGGTGCTGCCTTGCGGGTTGCGGATGCGGATGCGATCATGTTGCATGCCAGTCAACTGCTTACCATGACGGAACGGCGGCATGTCATCGGCGCCGCAGCGCAGGCCTTCGCGCTGCAACATCGCGGTGCATGTGGCAGGACGCTGGATTTGCTTCAGCCCTTGTTGAAAGACTGAGCCGCAGGTTTTAATATTGCATGTTGACACCTTGCCTACATTGCCAATCAAATGCCGAATCCGAGTTTGCCGATGCCAATGACCATTGAAACCACTGAAGACCATCTGCCGTATCAAAAAATTGCGCTTCACCCGCACGCTGATCCGCGTGGCGATTTTACCGAGCTGTATCGCGCCGATTGGTTCGATGGCCCGCCTCCAGTGCAATGGAATTACGCACGCTCAAGAGGTAAAGTCTTGCGTGGCGTGCATGTGCATCTGCGGCATACCGATTACCTGACCGTAATGGAAGGCAGCTTGTTAATGGCGACCAAAGACTTGCGGCGCGCCTCGCCTACTTACGGCCATAGCGAAGTGGTCGAATTGTCGGGCGATACGCCTTGCACCATCATGATTCCACCCGGCGTGGCGCATGGTTTTTATTCGACCGACGCCATTTTATATACGGTCGGCGTGTCGCATTATTGGGATCCTATCAACGATGAATTCGGCTGCCGCTGGGACGATGCCGATCTCGCCATGCCCTGGCCCGCGATAGTCGCGCCGCAGCAGTCAGGGCGCGATCAGGCTGCCGGATCGCTGGCGGCGCTGCTGCAGGATTTACGTCAGCGCACTGGTCAGACATGGTAAAGATCGGACTAGTCGGTTGTGGTCGCTGGGGGCGGCATATCTTGCGCGACCTCAAAGCGCTGGGCTGCTGGGTTGCCGTGGTCGAACCGGACGCAGTCAATCAAGCCGAGGCCAACACGGTTGGCGCCGACTTGGTCATCGCTTCGCTTGATCAATTGCCAGCCGTGACCGGTTGCGTGGTGGCGGTACCGACCCTGCTGCACCATGCCGTATTGCTGCAGCTGTTGGGGCGTGCTTGCCCGATTTTTTGTGAAAAGCCGCTGACCGCCGATCTGGCGCAGGCGCAGCAGTTGGTCGATCTGGCCGGCGAACGGATTTTCGTCATGGAAAAGTGGCGTTACCATGCCGGCGTGCTGGCCCTGCGTGATCTGGCGCAAGGTGCCAGGCTGGGCCCGGTTCTCGGCCTTAAGACCACCCGCCTGCAATGGGGCAGCACGCATCGGGATGTCGATACCAGCTGGATTTTATTGCCGCACGATTTATCGATTGCCTTTGAAATCCTGGGCTATCTGCCGCAGCCGCGCCATGCCGTGATCGAGTCCGATCAAGGTGGCTTATTGGGCTTGTCAGCATTTCTTTCCGGGCCAGCTTGGCTGCAGTGCGAAATCGGCATCCGTAGCCCCGCCTATCAGCGCCGGATCGAGCTGCGCTGCCGCGATGGCATTGCCGTCCTGGCTGATGCCTACGATACCCATTTAAAAGTTTTGCACACCGATCCGGCCGCCCGCAGTGGTGCAGCACCGGCATGGGAAATCCAGCCCTTTGCCGCCAATAATCCTTTGCTGTGCGAGCTGGAAGCCTTTGTCGCCTACCTTACCGGCGAGGCTGCGCCGCCCAAAAGCACGGCGCGCGAAGCATTGAACATTGTGCAAACCATCACCACCCTTCATCAACTGGCGCAGCAATATTCATGACTACTTTTACAATAATTATCCCGACCCATAACCACGCCGACACCTTGCGCTACTCAGTGCAAAGCGTGTTGTGGCAAACCCGTCAAGATTTCGAGCTATTCATCATCGGCGACGGCGTGCCGGATCGCACCCGCCAGATCGTGGCCGAACTGATGGCGGAAGATGCGCGTATCCGTTTCTTTGATTTTCCCAAGGGACAACGGCACGGCGAAGCGCATCGGCATCAAGCCTTGCAAGAAGCGATTGGCCGCTTTGTTTGCTATCAATGCGACGACGATCTATGGATGCCGGACCATCTGGAAACAATGGCTGAAATGCTGGAGCAGACCGACATCGCCCACTGCATGCAGATGGAAGTTGGCATCGATGGACGCGTCGTCAGTTCGATGTTCGATGTCGCGATAGATCCTGATGGCATCCAAAAAATGCAAACCTCGCAAGCCGGCTTTGGCCTCGCCAGTGGGGGGCACCGCATGGACATGTATCGCCGCTTGCCGCAAGGCTGGAACCCGGCACCGGTCGGGATCAATACCGACCTGCATTTCTGGCTGCAGATATTGGCGCAACCCGGCTGCCGTTACGCCTCGTACAAATGGCCGAATGTAATCCACCTGTCCTCGGTGCCGCGCAAAGATTGGTCGGTGGAGCAGCGCGTGGCTGAACTGGCGCATTGGTGGGGCAAAATCCAGACCGAATCGGCGCGCAGCAAGCTGGTCAAGCTGTGCCTGATGCCAATCCATAATCAATTGTTCCGCGCATATCATCAACCCGTACCCAGTCTCAGCGCACCGGTCGCCGCTGCGCGTGTGCTGCCCGCAACGCCGTCGCAAACCAAGCCGCTGACACCATACCAATGGCAAACCCGCTTGCCGGGACAGACGCCAAGTTATGGATGGGAATACGCGCGAGGCAAGGTGCAGCTTGGGGCGACGCAGGCGCTGGTCTATTAAACCATTGAGGCGGGCCAATAAAGGCGTTAAATGATAATTTAATACTGGGCACAGTATTAAAAAAGGCGCTTTAAAAACGTGCGGAAGAAGGGGTATTTTGGCATATACCCCCGTTATTATTAAAATATTGGGAGTGTTTCCAGGGCATTTTGGCGCAGGGTTTTCTTGGCCATCACAAAGTCGGGAAACACCGATTGCACCGTGGCCCAGAAGCGCGGGCTGTGATTCATTTCGCGCAGGTGCGCCAGCTCATGCGCGATCACGTAATCGATCAGGGGCAGGGCGAAATGGATCAACTTCCAGTTCAACCTGATCTTGCCTTGCGAAGTACACGAGCCCCATTGGGTGCTGGCCGAAGTGAGCGCAAACGATTGGTAAGCCACGCCGAGTTTGTCGGCATACAGCGGCAGCCGTTCGCCGAATAGGCGTTTGGCTTCCAGCTGCAACCAGCCTTGCACCCGGTCTTTCAATAGCTGTTCGTTGGCATCGGCCGGCAAGCTGACGACCAGTTCACGCGAAGCCGCCTGATAAGCGATGGCGGCGTTCTGGGCTGCGTGCAGGCGCAAGGTGATAGTGCCACCCAAATAGGGCAACGCCG
>JAZKIX010000022.1:36923-40666 GCA_040384645.1 Pseudomonadota bacterium
CCAGCGCATTTTGGGCTCCAGACGGCGCACTGAACGCTCGCGCCGCTCGTGCAATTTGCTCAGAATCCAGCCCTGTTTTTCGCGGATCGCATTTTCGATTTCGCCAATCCCCAGCCATTTCGGCGCCGTGACGCGCAAGCCATCATCGTCGATCATAAAGCCGATTGAGCGTCGCTTAGAGCGGCGCAAACCATACGTCAAGGCATGCGGCCCGAGCTGAACGTGGCGTTGCGGATGCGCAGGCGGCGAACTGGGCGGGCTAGGCGGTAATGCAGGAATCGGCACGGATGGTTTTTTAGGGAGTACAGGGGTGCGAATGAAGGGCGAGGGCGACACTAGCGTGTCAGACGATTTGATGTCCGCCGGCGGCGAAAAATCGGGGGCAAACAAATCTAATTGAAGCTGATCGCGGGACGGCATGTGCTGCAATACAAAGAAATTTTGGCCTGTTGGAATCTACATAAATCGCTGCAGGATCGATGATCCAGGTTGCTGCCGGCACCGAAAGCCCCAGCGCAAGCTTGCGATCATACCGCGCAGGAATGACCACAGGCATGGCCGTTACAAAATTTCTTTTCAGTACTAATCCTTCGATTTAATCGTCAGATGTCACTGTCGCGGCAGCCGCTCTGGACGGTTGATACGGCGCGCTGTAAACATGTGGCGAGATGACCCGCATTTCGGTTTCGATCCATGCTTCTACCAGTCGCATCAGACTATCCGGCGTATGTCCTTCGGGCGAGATCGGCGGTCCGATCGATACCGTGACCAGACCCGGTTTTTTAAGGAAAGAATTTTTGGCCCAGCATTCGCCCGAGTTTTGCGCAATCGGTATCACCAAGGCATTGGTGTCGATGGCGAGGCGTGTGCCGCCGGTTTTGTAACGGCCTTGCTGGCCGACCGCGATCCGTGTCCCTTCCGGGAAAAAAATAATCCATTGACCATCGGCCAGCCGGCGTTTGCCCTTTGCCACAATGCTTTGGAATGCATCCTTGCCCTTGCTGCGGTCAATCGGGATCATGCGCAACAGACCCAGACCCCAGCCAAAAAACGGAATGTAGAGTAATTCTTTCTTCAATACATACACCAGCGGACGCGGCAAATTGCATAACAAGAAGATGGTTTCCCAAGCCGATTGATGCTTCGACAGCACAATCGCCGGCGCATCGGGAAAGTTTTCAGCGCCCTTGATCTGGTAGCGAATCCCGCAAATCGTCTTGGCCGCCCACACCACAAACACATTCCAACGCGAAGTCACGTAATAGCGCTGGTTATACGGCAGCGGCGCCGCCAGCATGCAGACAAAGGACCAAATCACGGCCGCCACGATCATCAACACAGTCAGCAACAGGGAACGCAAGAACAATACGGTACTACGCAGCATATTTTTTCCAGATAACAAGAGGGGAAGCCGCGCAAACTGGCGCAGCCATTAAGAATTAAATTGCAAGCGCGAACTCGGGCGCCTTTAATAAAGTGTCGACCACGGCGGCCAGGTTGGTGTGGATTTGCGTGCCTGGCGGCAAGCCGCCTTTTTCGGCAGTGGCTGCGCCTTTGCCGGTCTTGACCAGATGCGGCGCGCAACCTAGCAAAAATCCGGCTTGCAAGTCGCGCAAGGAATCGCCCACGGTCGGCACGCCCTTCAGGTTGAGTTCAAAACGGCGCGATATTTCATTGAGCATGCCAGCCTTGGGTTTGCGGCAATCGCAATTGTCGTTGGCGGCGTGCGGGCAAAAGAATACGGCGTCGATCTCGGCGCCGACCAATTGCGCGGCATTGTGCATTTTTTGGTGGATCGCATTGAGCGCGGTAATGTCGAGCAAGCCGCGCGCGATACCTGATTGATTGGTCGCCACTACGACCCGGTAACCGGCTTGATTCAATTGTGCAATCGCTTCCAGCGAACCGGGAATCGCCACCCACTCAGCCGGCGATTTGATGAAATCGTCCGAGTCTTTATTGATCACGCCGTCGCGGTCGAGAATGATAAGTTTCATGGTGGGCGCTCGCTAGCAGTGGGATTGCAGATTTGTTTTAAAAATGAAGCTTAAGTCGCTAGTTTGGAAATGTCGGCCACCTGATTCATCATGCCGTGCAATTGCGCCAGCAGGGCTAGCCGGTTATTGCGCAATTGCTCGTCCTCGGCCATTACCATCACGCCGTTGAAAAAGCCATCGACATCGTCGCGCAAGGCTGCCAGCGTTTTCAATGTGCCAGCGAAGTCGCCACGCGCAAAAGCGCTATCGACTTCCGGCTTGACCCGTAGCATCGAGGCATACAGCGCTTGCTCGGCCGCTTCTTGTAACAAGCCGCTTTGCACTTGCGCCGGCACGCTGTCGGTCTTTTTCAAGATATTGGTGATGCGTTTGTTGGCGGCGGCCAGTGAGCTTGATTCCGGCAAGGCAGCGAAGGCCTTTACGGCGTCGAGGCGTTCGATGATGTTGTCAAGCGTATCAGGGTTTTGCGCGACTACCGCTTCGATTTCGCTTGGGCTAAAACCACGTTCGCGCAATAGGCCGCGCAGGCGGTCCAGCATGAACGAATAGACGTCATCGACAGACATAATTTGTGCAATATCTGAACCGTCAGCTAGGCTGGCATTCCCTAACAATCTTTGCGTAACGAGATTGCTGATAATGATCTCGCGAGTGGACTCCAGCAATCCCCTAATCGGTACGGGCAATCGCTTTTCTATCAAAATTCTCAGTATTCCGAGTGTGTGCCGGCGTAACGCAAAAGGATCTTTGTCTCCCGTTGGTTTTAGTCCGATGCCCCAGATGCCGACCAGTGTTTCCAGCTTGTCGGCCAATGCAACCGCGGTACCACTTTGACTGGTTGGCAAGGCATCGCCGGCAAAACGCGGCTGGTAATGTTCCGACGCGGCCATCGCCACTTCTTCATGTTCGCCATCATGGCGTGCATAGTAGGCGCCCATGATGCCTTGCAATTCGGGGAATTCGCCCACCATATCGGTCAGCAAATCGGCCTTGGCCAACTTGGCGGCGCGTTCTGCCAGCGCTTGGTCGAAGCCGAGCATGGCGGCAATTGCGCCAGCCAGTGCGGTGACGCGTGCGGTGCGTTCAGCCTGGCTGCCGAGCTTGTTGTGATACACCACATTGGCCAACAGCGGCAGGCGTGATTCCAGCGTTTTTTTCTTATCTTGCTCGAAGAAAAATTTGGCATCCGACAGCCGTGGCCGCACCACGCGCTCGTTGCCGCCTACGATGTCGTGCGGCGTCGCGGTTTCGATATTGGAGACGATCAAAAAGCGCGAACGCAGCTTGCCGTGCGCATCGGTCAGGGCAAAATATTTCTGGTTGGTTTGCATGGTCAGGATCAGACATTCCTGCGGCACGCTCAAAAATTCCTGTTCGAAATTGCATTCGTACACCACCGGCCATTCGACCAGCGCATTGACTTCATCGAGCAGCGCTTCCGGCATCAGCACTTGATCGGCGCCGGCTTTGGCTAATAAGGCAGTGCGGATTTTTTCCTTGCGGGCGTCGAAGCTGGCGATCACTTTGCCCTGCGCTTCAAGCGTGGCGGCATAGCTTTGCGCGTCCTTGATGACGATCTCGCCAGAGGCCAGGAAGCGGTGTCCCAGCGTGCTGTTGCCGGACTTCAAGCCCAAGATCGAGAGCGGAATCATGCTGGCGCCATGCAGCGCAATCAGGCGATGCGCTGGCCGCACGAACTGTACGGTGCTACCATCGGGGCGCTGATAGCTCATCAATTTTGGAATC
>JAZKIX010000023.1:0-4233 GCA_040384645.1 Pseudomonadota bacterium
CGACAACGCTTTCCCGATTTTGACGAGAAAAAACGTTTGAACGAAATAGGGCATTGCAACGAGATGAGAAAATTTCTCAAACGATCACGCTAACAGGTGAATCGATCTCTAACAAGGACGAATTATCATGACTCAACAAGGACAAACTACCATGACACAAGCAACCCATGCATATGACCCCGAATACGATCCTGACCGCTTACTCGATTCCTTACGCAATAAGTTGCGTTTGAAAAATGATGCAGCACTCTCGCGAGCGTTGGAGGTGGCGCCTCCGGTGATTAGTAAAATTCGCCATCGACGATTGCCAGTGGGTGGCACATTGTTGATCCGTATGCACGAAGTGAGCGAGCTAAGCATTAAGGAATTACGAACATTGATGGGTGATCGGCGAGAAAAATTTCGTATGAGCGCGGTCCAATACAAACCAACACCGCGTTGGAGCGCATCTGCAAAGCAGTAGATCCGATGGGGAATGAATTTGCTACGCGTTTACAGGCAAGGAAAGCGCCAAGTTTTTCCTTGTATCTTTTCGTGCTTCTGCCTAGAGTAAATAATTGCTTCGGCAGAAGTACTGTCATATATTGCCGCAAACCAATTAGTGTGGGGGTATAGGTGCAAATAATGCTCCCTCCGCACGTATTTATTGGATTGTTTAAAAATACTTATGGGAGTATAAATGGCATCTGAACTAGCTATTTATACTTTTAATGAGGAGTTGATTACTTATGGAACCAAATACTATGACCGATTCAACACTTCCTGACGATGTGTCGTATGACCCAAACCATTTATTGGATTCGTTGCTGGAAAAGCTCAAGCTAAGAAATGATGCAAGTCTGTCACGTGCATTAGAAGTGGAGCCGCCAGTGATTAGTAAGATCCGTCATCGACGTCTGGCGGTTGGTGCATCGATGCTGATTCGTATGCACGAAGTGAGTAATATTAGTATTAAGGAATTGCGTACATTGATGGGTGACCGCCGGGAAAAATTCCGCATGAGTCCTGTGCAGTTCAAGCCAAAATAACACCAAGGCCCATATACATTCGCGATGTGCATTCGTCGCCCTTACATAGTTTAGCTCTTGAAAATAGCTTGATCTAGATATCGATTTTCAGGAGTCGAAACGGGGAATGAGATGATGTGCTACTGCATATTGAACCAGATCGGACATCGTATTCATACACATTTTTTCAAGGATATGTGTCTTGTGGGTACTAACGGTCTTGACGCTTAAATGGAGTGAATTGGCAATTTCGGTGATGGATTTGCCCGACACAAGCAGTGTAAATATTTCGAATTCACGATCCGTCAGTCGTTCGTGCGGCAAGTTCTCCTCGGGCGTCATTACGTTAAGGGCCAGTTCTTCCGCCATTTCGGTGCTGATATAGGGCCGTCCCGAAGCCACTTTTCTAATTGCCACCACCAACTGCGTTCCGGCACTTTCTTTAGTCAGATAGCCTTGCGCGCCGGCTCGAAGCGCACGCACTGCATATTGCCCTTCATCATGCATGGTAAGTACCAAAATGTGCAATTTTGGCGCCTCTAATCTAATCTGACGAATCAGATCGATGCCATTTCTCCCCGGCATCGAAAGATCAAGCAATAGTTGATCGAAGCCACCTTTTCGCACGTGCGCCAAGGCTTCGTGCCCATTGACTGCTTCGCCGACCACTTCAATGTCTTCGACATCATCGAGAATGCGCTTCAATCCTTCACGCATAATCGTGTGGTCGTCGGCAATAACTAAACGGATCATAAGGTGTGCTGACCGGGGTGAATTTGTTTATTTTGGAACAATGAGGCTGCAAACATGTAGCAAAACTTAAGTCAGACATCTAAGTAGGCGAACTTCCAAGCTGTATAGCTCAGGCCGTCGTATCCCACAGCACATGCCACTAGGCATAAAGTACTAAGGTAGTCTAGTTTTTTTAGCAGCATTCAATATTGATTGGCGTCAAAATTTGAAGTCAACCATACGTTTATGTACAGGATTATTGAAAGTTGCTCAGAAACCCCATGCGTTGGTTTTGCACTCTCAGCGTTCCCTACCGCTACTGTCTTTGAACTAGGCATGCCAGAATAATTTCCTATTGTTGTTAACGAACATAGAGCCCATTTCCCCTAGTCTGTCTATTGTCTTAGCATTGATAGCAGGGGGCGTACTGTGGTGCTTGGGCTTGGTCCACTTCCTTCTAGCACCCGTTTCTCTATTGAGCGCGCCTGTTTCTGCTCAGGCTGGCATTTTAGCAAGTTCTTATGGTTTTTATTGGCAATAAAATATTCTGTGAATGACTTGCCAATGGATCGTAGTTTTTCTTGACCCATCTTTCCGCACTGCTTTCCTGTATGCGCTTTGATGTTGAATGTAGACGCTTGCAAGCTGAGTGAGATATTCATTTGACAATCAGCAAATCGCCATTTTTCGCAAGACGATACTCTAAATTCATCTTGTTTTTGGTTGATATTCTTGGTTTTGTCAACAATGAATTTTCATGGCCAATGGCACGGCATATCGCCCATCACTGAAACAAGACACCACTTTTGTCGGGGACAAATGTTATGCAACTAATCCTAAAAAATGGCTTAGCAAAAATTGGCGCACTTGTTTTTCTGACAGGGCTTTCTGCCTGTGCGATGGATTCGTCCTATATGTTGCAAAACCAAAGTGCGGAAGCTGTGGCGAATGCGGAACTGATGCCTATCGTGACCACAATCACACCCGAGCTGGTGCGCGCACAACGTGAGCAGCGTGAGCGGCAAGTAGGACAAGATTTGAAGGACTTGATTGGAAAGGCTACTCCTTACAAAATTGAAGCTGGGGATATTCTTTCCATCGTTGTCTGGGGACATCCTGAACTAGCGGCTGCCGTGATGAATGCCCAAGCAACGATGATCGCTGGTGCTGACGTGCCTGGTGGTGCGGCGCCACCTTCGGGGTTTGTCGTAGATCACGAGGGCATGCTCCAATTCCCTTACGCGGGAGCGCTCAAGATATCCGGACTGACCGAAGAGCAGGCACGTAATCTACTTACTACGAAAATCGCGTTTTACATCAATAAGCCCAATGTCACCTTACGCGTCCAAGCTTACCGTAGCAAACGGATATATATCGACGGTGAAGTGAAGGCGCCCGGTTTGCAGCCCATTAACGACATCCCGATGACTTTGGTCGAGGCGTTGAATCGGGCCGGCGGTGTGTTACCTACAGCAGATCAAAGCCAGATCAGCGTCATGCGCGACGGCAAAACCTATCTCATAAATCTACCGCAGATCATGCGCAATAGGATAGATCCCGCCACGATTATGTTGCGGCACGGCGATGTGGTGCGCGTTCTGTCGCATGACGAAAGCAAGGTATTTGTGGCCGGAGAAGTCACTGAACCCAAGTCGCTCACTATGCATAACGGGCGCTTGACGCTGAACGAGGCCTTGGGCGAATCTGGAGGCATTAATCCTGTATCAGGAGATGCAAGGCAAGTGTATGTCGTGCGCAAGGCTGAGAAGGAGCCCATTGTTTATAGGCTAGATGCAAAATCGCCTGGTGCATTGGCCATTGCAGAAAATTTCGAGCTCAATCCTAAAGATCTGGTCTATGTTTCTCCCACAGCGCTGATGAACTGGCATCGAACCATCAGCTTGCTGCTTCCCGAAGCGTTGTCATCCGCAGTCGGTTCCAAGAAATGATGTGATTTATAGCGACGGAGCTCAACAACTTTAAGTCTTCTGGTTGTGTAGAAATGATCAGGCGATAAAGTGAATCGCATCTTTTTCTGGGCATGAAAATTTAAATTTTTGCTCGTCGATATGGTAGTGCGGACTGTTGCCAGTCCGGGAAACCCCCGATTTTCGCAGGATCATTTTAAAGACCCATCATGATCAATCCCAATAGTCAAAATGCAGTGTCGACCATCGCGCAGAGCAATCTGTTGATGAGCCAGCCTATCTTGCAGCCTGCACCAACCATATCCCATTATGAAGAAGAAGTAGAGTTATCGACCTATATCAACATCCTTGCAGATAACCGGTGGATGATTCTAAAAATCGTATTGCTATTTACACTCTGCGGCGTTTTGTATGCGTTCATAACCAAGCCGGTATACGAAGCAAGCATGCTCATTCATGTAGAGGAGGATAAGCCCAATACTTCGAAAAACATTCTGGGGGATATTTCCTCCCTATTTGACGTTAAGGCCGCCGCGATTTCCGAGATGGAATTGCTCAATTCACGT
>JAZKIX010000023.1:4243-8644 GCA_040384645.1 Pseudomonadota bacterium
CACGTCTGGTCATATCTCGCGCAGTTGACGGACTTGGTCTTTATATCAATGCAACGCCAAAATATTTCCCACTCATTGGATCGTGGATTGCTCATCGCAATCTGGAGCTATCGACGCCAGGTTTGTTCGGTTACGGCGGTTATGTGTGGGGAGCGGAAAAAATAAATGTCGGCTCGTTTTATGTTGCCGACAAACTGCAAAATTTACAGTTAATTCTGGTCGCGGAAGAAAACAATCAGTATCGCCTTACTTTAGAAGACAAAGGTATTGCTTTACGTGGCAAGGTCGGTGAGCCGTTGCGCGCAATTACTCCCTATGGAAAAATTGAGTTAATGGTCGAATCGCTATCCGGCAAACCTGGAGCGCAATTTCTCGTCAAGTACAGGCCAAAATTGGCCGCCATTCAAGACGTGCAAAGTACCATGACGGTGTCTGAGAAGGGCAAGCAGTCCGGCATCATCGGTATTACATTAGAAAGCGACGATCCTAAATCGGCGTTTGATATCCTGACTGAAATTGGGCGAGAGTACATTCATCAGAACGTCACCAGAAAATTGGAAGAGGCGGAAAAATCACTTGCTTTTCTCGATCAGCAATTACCAGATTTAAAAAAAAATCTGGATCAATCGGAAGCGAAGTATTACCAGTTCCGAAACGGGCACGGCACTATTGATCTCGCAGAGGAAGCTAAGTTGAGTTTGCAGCAAGCAGCGGCGGCAAAGGCCAGACGGATTGAATTGCAACAAAAAAAAGAAGAGCTGTTGGTTAGTTTTACAGCCAATCATCCAATCGTGATTGGTATCAATAGACAGATTCAAGAGATCACGAATGAAATTGGATTGGCGGCAGAACATATCAAGCAGCTTCCCATGCTGGAGCAAGATCTGTTGCGTCTAAGCCGGGAAGTCAAAGTTAATACGGACCTGTACGCAGCCTTGCAAAATACGGCGCAACAACTGCGCCTCGTCAAAGCTGGAAAAGTCAGTAATGTACGACTGATCGATTTACCCATGATGCCCGAAAAGCCGTCCAAGCCCAATCGGCTAAAAATAATCGGCATGGCAATTCTATTGGGCTTGTTTTTAGGAATAGGCGCTGCTTTTTTCAAAAAAATGCTTCGCGGCGGTATCGATGACCCACGAAAAATAGAAAAAATGCTTGGCGCACGGGTGGTCTATGCAAGCATTCCACACAGCGATGCGCAAGAAGAATTGCAGAAGCGGGCAACACTAAAATCACCCAGAATTGCTATTCTGGCCAACGTCAATCCTGGCGACGCTGCCATTGAAAGTCTGCGCACTTTCCGTACCAGCTTGCAGACTTCGATGGCGTATTTCAAGAACAATATCGTGATGATTTCTGGCCCCACACATGGATTAGGCCGTTCATTTGTCACCGTCAATTTTGCAACCGTAATGGCAATGAGCGGGAAAAAAGTATTGCTGATAGACTCAGATTTTAGGGGCGGCCATCTCAACCAATATTTCGGTTTGAGCAGAAACCATGGATGGGCCGAGTCCATATCGGGCGCCATCCCGATTCAACAGGCGATTCATCGCAATGTGACAGAGCATCTAGATTTCTTGACCACCGGCAGCCTGCCCCCTAATCCGTCTGAATTTCTGCTGCACCCCAACTTCAGTTCCTTGTTGCACTCGGTTTCAGCACTATACGACCTGGTCATCATTTGCCCTCCACCTATCTTGGCAGTGTCAGATGCATTGATTATCGGAGCCCACGCGGGCGCGGTATTTATTTTGACACGCGCCGATGTTACGACGAATAACGACATCAACGAATCGATCAAACGCTTGAATCAGGCTGGAATTTCACCTCAGGGACTACTGTTTAATGACCTTAAAGTGAGGACTAGGCAATCCAATGACCATAACCATACAAGGCAATTGCGATTTGCACCGCGATAGTTGGAGCTGCATTCTGCAGTGTGCTTGCTAATGGCAGGGTGCCGTGATGCGTTCATATGCAAACGTTACCTCCAATTGTGTTGCATCGACACTTGGAAATCACCGGCAATTTTTTGTTAAGAATGACCAGAATAGTTGGATTTGCGGTTGGGTTGTCGATAACTGATCTCGCTGACAATTCTCGATTGAATACTTTTTAGGACACTAGAAATGACGCAGATACTTTCAGCGCCTTACGCCCCTGTTTCCGTGCATCATCCAGAAACGTTGCCTGGTCGGTTAGCGGAATCTGATTCTGTATCAATCGATTGCTATGAGCATCAAATTCCTCCTTTTGTTTCAAACGAACTCGTTCGGCTTTACGGCAATTTTTACGCGTCCTTGCCGCGCTTACGTATGCTGGGAAAGTTGAACAATGCAAGTACCTATGCGGTGCGCAAAGGAGGAGAGTTAATTACCCTATTTTTGTTCCGAATCGAACGCGGCAGATTGGAAGTACTCAACGAAGTCATACGAATTGAAGAAGATGAAATCAGTCGGTTTGCCACATTTGTGTTCGCTGCATTCAGATCGGTACACGTAATTTCGTTTCGTGCAGTTGAGTTGGGAGTATGCCGTTTGGGCTTTGTCCACCAACAATATAACTATCTCGAAGACATCGTCGTGAACTTGCCGGGTAGTAGCGACGATTACTTGGCGAGCCTCGGTAAAAATACCCGCAGAAATATGCGACGTTACCTCAAATTGGTTAACCAAAATTTTTCGTCTTATCAGTTCGAGACATTCATTGATGATGCGATCAATGAGTCGCAAGTGAAAGAGATTATTGCGTTTAACACAGCGAGAATGCTGGCGAAGAATAAGATCCCCAGCGTCAGTGACTTAGATGCGGAGCGGATGATTAAGATGGCGAGGGCGGGGGGAATGGTTTGTATCGTGAGGATTGATGACCGCATCTGCGCTGGCTCCGTCTCCTATCGGGTTGGAAATAATTATTTTGTAAACGCCTTGGCGCACGATGAGCAATACAATTTCTATAGCTTGGGTGTGTTGTGTTGTTACCTTACTATTTGCGAAGCAATTACCCGTGGCGGAAAAGAATTCCATTTTTCCTGGGGGCGTTATCCATACAAGTACATATTCTTAGGCGTGCAACGTGATTTGGATTTCCTCGCTATTTATCGATCGCCTCAACAACTATTCTTAAATGCTGACCTTGCGTTCAAGGTGTGGTTAACGGCGCGCTTGCGATTGACAAAATTATGGCTGCATGAGCTAGTGCAGAAGGAAACGCGTAGCGGAAAAATGGCAGTTAAATTTCTAAGCTTTGCCCGGAGCTTGCGTGAACTGAAAGCGTCCATATTAAGAAAATTTGATCGCGTCTGAAATCTGATTTATTTGGATTCATTTCACATCGACGTAAGCGGGAGTGACGCAATGTTCATAAACACACGGCAATTGGAGACTGGCAGCGGAGTCGAAACAACAGTCTGCATTATTGGCGGCGGCGTGGCAGGCATTACCTTGGCACTTGAAATGGCAAAGTTGGGAATTGATACCTGCATCTTTGAAAGCGGAGGCCTGGAACCTGATGATGCAACGCGCGACCTATATCGTGGGGAAGATGTCGGCTTACCTTACATATTTTCTGACGGTTGCCGTAGTCGTTTTTTTGGTGGCAGCAGTAATTGTTGGGGAGGATGGTGTCGACCTCTGGATCCATGGGATTTTGAAAAACGGGATTGGATACCAAATAGCGGCTGGCCGTTTGGCCTAGATGAATTGACTCCCTACTATAACCGCGCACACAAACTGCTTAAATTGGGGCCTCAAAATTTTGACCCAGCGTTTTGGGAGTCGTCGATTGGCCGATCTGACGTCAAGCGAATTCCATTCCTCTCTGGCAAGGTGCGCGATACGATTTCGCAATTCAGCCCTCCGGTAAGGTTTGGCAAGTTATACCGAAAAGAACTGGCGCAGTCACAGCGCATCCGCATATTTTTACATGCCAACGTATCGAATATCCTTACCGACCGACCTGCCAGCAAAGTAACGAAAGTACAGGTATTGACATTGAATGGACGCAGTATTTCGGTGTCGGCAAAGTTATTTGTTCTGGCAACAGGCGGGATTGAAAATGCGCGCCTTTTATTAGCATCAAATTCAGTTCAGCCAGCCGGATTGGGAAACGGGAACGATCTGGTAGGACGTTACTTCATGGATCACCCACGCTTGCAGTCTGGCAGTATCCGTTTCAATAAAAAGTGGTCTCGCAATAAGCTCTACGATATCAAGTATCACTATATGAATTCTGCTGTTGCAGCATTCGGAACCCATATTGCATCGCAATTGTCACTTACACCGGAGGTTTTGAAGGAAGAACGATTGCTCAATTCCCGGGTATGGTTTTCCTCAATCTTTCCAGGCGAAGGAAGTCAGGGTGCACAAGCACTGTTCAGATGCAAACAGGCCCTAT
>JAZKIX010000023.1:8714-24766 GCA_040384645.1 Pseudomonadota bacterium
GGAACCTGGCGCGTGATCTCGCCACGATGAGCACACACCCGGTTGATACGATTGGTTATGGATTTACCAGGCTGTTCCAGCCTAGGGTATTAATACGAGGAGTCAAGTTTCAGATGATTGTCGAGCCCGAACCTGACCCAGAAAGTCGGGTCACATTATCGCGCACGGATAAAGATCAATTAGGCATGAATCGCGTCAAGGTTAACTGGCGATTAGGCACACAAGTACAAAGAACTTTTGATAGAACCCTATCGATTATTGCACAAGAATTACGGCTTGCAGGTGTGGCTGAAGTGGCACTTGATCCTCCAATTGAAGGTGGAGCATGGCCTTCAAGCTTGGAGAAGGAAGGAACCTGGCATCATATGGGAACCACCCGCATGCATGATTCTGCCATGCACGGCGTGGTCAACAGGAATGGCAAGGTTCATGGTTTAAGCAATCTTTATATTGCGGGAAGTTCGGTATTTCCCACAGCGGGCGCTAATTTCCCGACCATTACGTTGACGGCGCTCACTTTCAAATTGTCGGATCATATTGCACGCCAACTAAATCGCGCCGACGCGACCCTGTCGCCGTGGCTAGAGCCATTAGCAGCGGCCTGAAAAACTTTGCGTTATAAATCGGTTGAGCGGAAGTCCTAGACAAGCTGATCAACGCATTTCACCGGTGATCGTCGCCATTTTCCAGCCTCCCGCCGGCCTTAATGATAAGGCCGATCGCCGCGCTGATGCATTTCTTTCCCAGTCGCATTTGGCTGTCGATGAGGTCGATTGCAGCAGGGTTACGCTGGTCGATCTCGCACGCAATCGCCACCAATTTCTTTGATTTCCTTGTGCAATATCAATTCTTGAAACTGCAAGAAGCGATTGCCCGCCAGGCACATTATCTGGCCTGTTTCGAGTCAGCGACGTTCAAATTGATGCCTGTCAAACGGAGTCGAATCTGAAAAATCACACCTCATTTTTCAGCTAATATTAATTTTAAGGCAATGAAACATGAGGTCGCCCTCGTGTATTTTTCGCCGATTTAGGATGCCATATTTTGGCCCTAAATGTTATCAACCCTCTACGGCGCAATCATAAAATCATGCAAGACCTTATTAGTAAACATGCGTCCCGTCTTGAGCTGAGCATGCGTTTGATGGATGTGGCCGCATTGTGGGCCGCTGGGCATCTGGCTGGCCTGGTTCGCTTCAGCGGGCCGCTAGCCAATGCGGCCCCAATCCACTCGGTTCTGCTTCTATTGTGTTGCGCGATGGCGTACTTGCTATTTTTTGAGCTGGGTTTGTATCTGTCATGGCGTGGACGTTCTGTGTTAACCATGTTCGGACGAGTTACTGCGAGTTGGGGTTTGGTTTTGTTGATCGGCTTGTTTATTAGCTTCCTGATGCATCACGTCGGAGAGTTGTCGCGTTTGTGGCTCTTTTACTGGTTCTTAGCCGGATCGGTTTTTATCGTGGCGGTGCGATGGATCGTCTATTCAAGCTTGCGTTATCTGCGTCGCAACGGCGTCAATAGCAAGACGGTCGTCATCGTAGGTTATGGCCAAATCGGTCAGGAAATGCATAAACGCGCCCAGCAACAGGACTGGTACGGCTATGAAGTTCAGGCTATCTGCGCCGATCCAGAGGATGCACAGTACGTCGATACCAACTTCATTACCCGGATTGGTACGCTGGAAGAATTGCCGGCCTATGTTATCGAACATCAGATCGATGAAATATGGATTGCCGTGTCAGTAAGCTCGTCAGCCAAACTACAACGTCTTCAATATCTTCTGCGCAATGCGCTGGTTGATATCCGTTGGGTGCCCGATACCTTGGGGATGCAAATGCTGAGCAATAAGATCGGTGATTTTATGGGCTTCCCAGCGGTCGATTTGAACCGCCCTGTTTCCAGCGGGCTCAATGGCCTTGCCAAGGACTTATTCGACAAATTATTTGCCTTGGCAGTCTTGATATTGCTGGCACCTCTGTTCAGTGTCATCGCAATTTGCATTAAGGTCTCGTCGCCTGGTCCGGTGTTCTTCAAACAACCGCGCCTGGGGTTGAATGGCAAAAAATTCGACGTCTATAAATTTCGCAGCATGAAGCTGCATCACGAGAGCGGCATCGTCAAGCAAGCGACCAAAAGCGACCCGCGCATTACCCGGATAGGGCAATTCATCCGGCGTACCAGTCTCGATGAATTGCCTCAGTTCTTCAATGTATTACTAGGCGATATGTCGATTGTCGGGCCACGGCCGCATGCACTTCAGCACAATGAGATGTACTCCGATTTACTCGAAGTGTATATGGCACGTCATAGAGTAAAGCCCGGCATTACTGGTTGGGCTCAGATCAATGGCTATCGAGGCGAGACCGACACCGTAGACAAGATGGCGCGTCGAGTGCAATGCGATCTGTATTACATCCAGCATTGGTCTTTATGGATGGATATGCGCATCATTGTCTGGACCGCATTCAAGGGATGGACTGGCAACAATGCGTATTGATCCGTCATTGATCTGCTTGCTGGCTCTCGACTATCCAACTTTATAAATTCTGATTGGCTCGAATAATGAATCGTATTCCAGATCCACGATTGGTGGAGGCATCGCAGTTGCCATTGATTCCTGTTGTGCTCTGCGGCGGCTCCGGCACCCGGCTGTGGCCGCTATCGCGTGAGTACTATCCTAAGCAATTTTTACGCTTGAACGGAGAATCGAGTTTGCTGCAAAAGACCATGTTGCGTCTGCATGGAATAGATGATTTGCGTCCGGCCATGCTCATTTGTAATGAGTCATCCCGCTTTGTCGCGGCAGAGCAATTACATGAGATCGGCTTGGAAAATGCCAGGATTGTATTGGAGCCAATGCGGCGCAATACTGCACCCGCCATCGCGGTGGCAGCATTATATGCACTCTCGCAAGCTGAAGATCCCTTGCTGCTTGTGCTGCCTTCAGATCACGTGATCAAGGATCAAGTCGCATTTCAAGGCGCAATTCAATGCGCCAAAAAATACGCAGAAGAGGGCGACTTGGTGACCTTTGGGATTAATCCAATTTCAGCTGAAACTGGTTACGGCTATATCCATAGCCCGATCCACACGCCGGGGAAAAAACAAGCTGTGCTGGGCTTTGTTGAAAAGCCCGATTTGGCTACGGCAGAACGGTATCTTGCCAGCGGCGACTATTACTGGAACAGCGGCATGTTCTTGTTTCGTGCGAGTAGATACCTTGAGGAATTGCAGCGTTACGAGCCTGGAATTGTTGCTGCATGCACGCAAGCGCTTGCGTTGGCAAAAAAAGACTTCGATTTTATTCGCCTCGATGGGCAAGCGTATGCCGCAAGTCCTGACAACTCGATTGACTACGCGGTGATGGAACATACAAAGCACGCTTCGATGGTGCCGATGGATGCTGGGTGGAGCGATGTCGGATCGTGGGCTTCAGTATGGCAAGAAGCGACCAAGGATGGCGGCAATAACGCCATTCAAGGTGATGTGGTTCTACAGGATTGCGAAGATTGTCTCGTACACGGTTCTACCCGCTTGATAACTGCGGTTGGCATGCGCAACACAATCATTGTGGAAACCGCTGACGCCTTGCTCATTATGGATACCGATTGGGCACAAGACACCAAGCATTTGGTAACGCAGCTAATTACTTCCAAGCGGAGCGAAGCGGTTGAACATCGCCAGGTGTTTCGACCTTGGGGATCGTATGACGGCATCGGTGCCGGTGAGCGATTTCAAGTCAAGCGTATTCGCGTCAAGCCGGGCGCAAGATTGTCATTGCAAATGCATCATCACCGTGCCGAGCATTGGGTGGTGGTGTCCGGGACAGCCAAGGTAATTAATGGCGAACGAGAATATCTGCTGACAGAAAATCAGTCGACTTTCATTCCTTTAGGCGTGATCCATTCGTTGGAGAACCCAGGGAAAATCCCATTGGAAATTATTGAAATTCAATCTGGCGCCTATTTGGGCGAGGACGATATTGTCCGTCTGCAAGACCATTACGGCCGTGTCTGAATTGGAACCCATCCAGTAGTTGGCAGGCGTAATTATTCATCGACAAACGATAGTTTGTTTGTCAATGCCAACATCGCTAGTTGACCGATATCAATGGTGTCGGCGTATGAAAAACGACAATGGATTTCTCGGCGCATAAATTATTCCGCGCTTTTTTGTTCGTTGCTTTGCCTGTTAAAGGAAATAGAAATGCTTCAGGAAACATCAAGCACCGCAGACATATTTATCGACAAAGTGTCGTCCGCGCCAAAGGTCGCCCTGATCACCGGAGTGACCGGCCAAGATGGTTCTTACCTGTCTGAGTTATTACTGGCCAAAGGCTATGTGGTGCATGGCGTCAAGCGCCGTAGTTCATCATTCAATACTGGCCGTATCGATCATCTGTATCATGATCCACACGAAGCGAGATCGAATTTCCGCATGCATTACGGCGATATGACAGATAGCTCGTCTTTGACCCACATCATCGAAAAAGTACAGCCGGACGAAATTTATAATCTGGCGGCGCAAAGTCACGTCGCGGTATCGTTTGAAGAGCCAGAATACACCGCCAATTCCGACGCGCTGGGACCGTTGCGTATCCTTGAAGCCATCCGTATTCTCGGATTGGAAAAAAAGTCGCGTTTTTATCAAGCCTCGACATCGGAACTGTATGGACTTGTGCAAGAAACACCACAGCGCGAAGCTACGCCATTTTATCCGCGCAGTCCTTATGCGGTTGCCAAACTGTACGCCTACTGGATTACCACCAACTACCGTGAAGCCTATGGCATGTATGCCTGCAACGGCATCTTGTTTAATCACGAATCGCCGCGTCGTGGCGAGACCTTCGTTACCCGAAAAATTACCCGTGCTTTGGCGCGCATCGTTTTGGGTTTGCAAGACTGCCTTTATCTCGGCAACTTAAGCGCCAAACGTGATTGGGGTCACGCCCGCGATTACGTCGAGATGCAATGGCTGATGCTGCAACAGGCTAACCCTGAGGATTTTGTGATTGCTACAGGCATTCAGTACAGCGTGCGCGATTTTGTCGATGCGGCGGCGGCTGAACTCGGCATCGGCTTGCATTGGGAAGGGCAAGGTACGGAAGAAATCGGCATTGTCCAAAGCGTCGGCGCGAGCTCTGATCAGGTGCCGCGCCTTAGCCCCGGCCGTGTCATCGTCAGGGTCGATCCACGTTACTTCCGCCCAACGGAGGTCGAGACTTTGTTAGGCGATCCTAGTAAGGCGCACCAAAAGCTGGGCTGGAAAACCACGACGAGTTTCGCCACCTTGGTGGCTGAGATGGTGCAAGCAGACTTGGCTGCGATCCAGAAATTTGTGCTGTTGAATCAAAACGGATTCAACACTTATGCGCACACCGAATGAAGTAGAAACGCCGGCTAGGATTCGGATCAAATTGCAATTGCAATCGCAGATGGAAGCAGCTACACACAAGGGAGATGTTATGCAAACGGATTTGAAAGCGCGCATTTTCGTCGCCGGACATAATGGTCTGGTCGGTTCAGCGATTGTCCGTGCCCTGATCAGAAATGGGCGAACCAATATTGTCACCCGAAGTCATGCCGATCTCGATTTGTCAGATCAGGCCGAAGTACGCGCCTTCTTTGCTTCCGAGATGATCGACGAGGTTTATCTGGCGGCAGCGATCGTCGGTGGCATTCATGCCAACAATACTTACCCGGCTGACTTCATCTACAACAATCTGGTGATCCAGGCCAACGTCATTCATGAAGCGTGGTGTAACGGCGTCGAGAAACTATTGTTCCTCGGCTCTTCCTGCATCTATCCGCGCATGGCGCCACAGCCGATCCGCGAAGAATATCTGATGACCGGTCCGCTTGAAGCGACCAACGAACCGTACGCCGTTGCCAAAATCGCCGGTATTAAATTGTGTGAAAGCTACAACCGTCAGCACGGAACCGACTATCGCAGTGTGATGCCGACCAATCTCTATGGCCCCGGTGACAATTACCATCCAGAAAATAGCCACGTTATTCCGGCATTGTTACGACGTTTTCACGAGGCCAAGAAACAAGGCGCTAAGGAAGTCGTCATATGGGGTAGTGGCGCGCCGCGTCGGGAATTTTTATATGTCGACGATATGGCCGATGCCAGCGTCCATGTCATGCAATTAGCACGAGGCGAGTATCAAGCCAACACCGCGCCCATGTCGTCACATATCAATATCGGTACCGGTGAAGACGTCACGATCCGCGATGTCACCGGCCTGATTGCGAAAGTGGTCGACTATCACGGCGAGATAGTCTACGACGCGAGCAAACCTGATGGCGCACCGCGCAAGTGGCTTGATGTCAGCTGCCTGAAGCGGTTAGGCTGGGCTTCCAGCGTCGCGCTGGAAGCAGGTTTGACCGAAACGTATCAGAGCTTTCGCCGTGGAGAACTACAAAATAACTTTCGCACTCGGGCACGCGGTTTGGATGATCGCTCACGTCGCCAGCGAGATGATTTTTTCTTGAGGCAGCAGGCATTGCAGTACGGCGCGACGGCCAGCAATGGCGGATAAGGGCGCTATGAACGGTAAAAGTTGCCCCCAGCTAGAGCCAGCGGTGCCGCTAACGGCCCTTTATACTCATAATAATACTGGGGTATGTATTTTATTTGACCCAATAAAAACGGGCGGATAAGCATGACTTTATCAATATACCCCCACAACCATTGTGTATTCACAGGCGAAATTAGATCAATTTCACGTTTATCCAACCTCGTTTGCGCTTGAACGAAGCGGCGAGGAAGGGAAGTTCCGGGTACCGGGCAGGATTCAGATTTTTATACAACAACAGCGCCCAAGATCATGCCTTCTGAAACCATGTCCCCTATTTGCACTTCCGGTAAAGCCATTAAGACGGCGCTGCGTCGGATCGATTTATCGTCGCTCAAGATGCCGCTGGTATTGAGTCTGTTGAATCAAGTTGTTAGCAGCGGCGGCAATTTTTTTCTTGGCATTTACCTTGCCCGCAGTATGCCGCTAGAAGGCTTTGGACTCTACGGCATCGGTTACGGCGTTTGCATGTTGTATGTCGGCATTGGCAATGCAGTTTTGCTGACGCAGATGATGGTCAATATGCCTGACCGTGCTGCCGCTGAGAAGGAGCAATACGCGGCCAGGATTTTATGCGCTGTCATTTTGTCCGGCCTCTTGACTCTGCTTTTGACGGCAGGTGTCGGCTTCATCGTCAATATTTTTGCACCTCAGTACACGCATTTGAGCGGGCCGGTTGCTGCAATTGCAGTGGCATCGGTAGTTTTCCTTTGCAATGAATTTTTTACTTCTTACGCCTATATCAAGCGAAAGGAGCGCTTGGCCTTGATGGTCAATCTAGCGACGATGCTTACACTACTGCTCGGTCTGATCGTCGAGCATTTAAGGGGAGGCGTCGTCACCGCGGAAAAAGTATTGCTGTTGTATGCGCTAGGCGCTGCCGTCGGTTCCTGCTTCGCGTTCGCCAGTGCGCCATTACCCTTGCGGGGGCATATACGCAAGTTGATACCCGACTTGACCGACGCGTGGCGGCAAGGAAGTTGGGCATTGGGCGGTGTCATGGTGACCTGGATCCAAGCCCAGACCTATACCTATGTATTGGCATTGTTTCTCGGCCCAGCCGGCGTCGGTCAGGCTAATACGGCCAAGATATTCATCTCACCATTTTCTTTTTTGCTGCCTGCAATCAATAAGGTAGCAGTACCAAGGTTGGCGGATCTGCGCCATAGCAACCGGAAGAGAATGTTCAAAATGTCGTTCATCCTCACGGCTGCAATCTGTAGCCTTGCATTGTTGTATTGCCTGACATTGCTGATCGGGCTGGACTACATTTCGCAAAAATTATTGGGGCGCTACGATCCTGCGATTGAAGTGCTGGTACGGATTTGGTGCCTGGTATTGGTAGTGCAGATGTTCCGTAGTGGCGGCGGCATCTTGCTGCAAGTGCAGCGGAAGTTCCGGGCGCTGTTACTGCTCAATATTCCCAGCGCCATCATCACCATTGCCGTGGCACTTGGTTTGATCCAGTGGCTCGGCGCGGCCGGCGCAATCTGGGGTGTGGTTGCCGGAGAAATCGTACTGTCGATGTTCATTTGGAAGGAAATCAGACATGTCAAAATTGATGAAGATCGCAGCGCCAGCCTTGATCGGCATTGACGTCTGTATCGCGACGTTCAAGCGTCCAACATTGCTGGAAGACCTGTTGCACTCTCTGATTGCACAAGATCTCACTGGGTTGCGCTTGCGCATCATCGTCATCGATAACGACCGAGAGCAAAGCGCGCGCCGGGCCGTTACTAAATTTGGCGATATCTGTCCGTTTGAGGTGGTGTACGACGTCGAGCCGCAGCAGAATATCGCCTTGGCGCGCAACCGGGCCTTGAGTCATGTGACATCCGACTATTGCGCGTTTATCGACGATGACGAAGCCGCTTCGCCGCTCTGGTTGCGCTCACTCTTGGATTGCCTGAACCGCTATGATGCCGATATTGTCTTTGGGCCTGTAATCAGCGCACTGCCTGACGATGCCCCAGCATGGGCAAAATCGTGCTTTAGCCGGACGCGCCGTCATACCGGCGAACTATTGCAAGTTGGCGGTACCAACAATGCGCTGTTAAGGCGCAGTGTTCTTGCAGACCCGTCAGCCAGGTTCAACCCGGCATTTGGATTGACCGGTGGCGAGGACACAGATTTTTTTTATCGCCAATTTTTGCAAGGGCACCGTTTGATCTGGTGCGATCAAGCCATCGTGACCGAGCCGGTTGCCGATTCCAGATTGACTCTGCAATGGATACGCAGGCGCGGCTTTCGCGGGGGTCAAACCTACTATCGGATTTTCGTCAGTCGATACTCCTCTATCAGGAAGGTGGCTTGGTTCGGCATCAAGGCTTTGCAATTGATCGGCGGCGCGCTCGCAGCACCGATCCTGCGCGCGACCTCGTATCCCAGCTACGTCGCATTGACAGTCAGGATGGCCGGGGCCAGCGGTCAGCTATCGCGTTGCTTTGCAAGAGAAGATTTTGAAGAATATAACGTCCGGCATTATCAATGATGATCAATAGCAGGAGCGACATCAGTGACACAGACACTGCCGCTGCGAAAGCTGCGCGGTCTGACCGATGGAAAGCGGTTCCGTTCCTGGTACTGATGTTCTGTAGCGGTCTGCCGCTCAACTATCGGTTGGAGCCTTCCCGTACCTTGAGCGTGGCCGACGTTGCCGAGCTGTCCCAGGCAGCGACGTCATCGGAAAATGCCATGAGCTCCATTCCCTTCGTCATGTTTTTAGGGGGACTGTATTTGTGTGCAGCATGGATGCTGGCGAAAACGCCCAAGACGGTTGGCGCATTGCTGGTAAGGCAATGGCCCCTTGTGCTCTTAATGTTGTATGTGGCAGCCAGTATTGCCTGGTCTTACCACCCCGAGAAAGTAATCTCCAACACGGTGCATAGTTTTGGTGCACTTTTTGTGGCAATGGCGGCGGCAATACATTACCGGCACCAACCACACATGTTTGCCCGCCACTTGTCCTTGGTGCTAGGCATCAATATGGCAATTCATCTGGCCGCCACGATGGTGCTGCCGTCTTATACGATTGACTGGCAAGACCGCATGCACGGCCTTACAACGCATCCAAACACTTTAGGCGCAATGGCGTTCACAACAGTGTGGGTCAATGTTGTCGTGCTTATTTGCGACAAAGCCAGCAAATTCTATCTGCGCTTATTCTTTGTGGTACTTGGTGTAGTCGCAATGGTCGGTGCAGACAGCGTAACGTCGATGATGACAACCATGGCCACCGTATTGTCAATCTATCTCATCAACCGACTGCAAAAGATCGGCGTCGGAAGGAAATTTTATTTCACTGTCTTTGGTTTGCTTACGATCGTGACATTGGTCATCATTACCATCGGCAGTACCTTTGATTTTAGCGGCCTGTTTTCGCTGTTCGGCAGGGATGCCAACCTAACAGGGCGCACTGATGTCTGGGCTGATGCTTTTAAGGCGATTGCCGAGCATCCCTTGCTTGGTTGGAGCTTTGACGATCATGCCTACCTGATCGCCCAAGGCATGCCCTATACAAGCTATCACAACGGCATACTCGACGTTGCCGTCAGCGGTGGCTTGCTGTCGCTAGCGCTTATTGGTGCCTTGTTTTTGACCTGGGGGCTGGACTTTACCAAAGCGTCGCGCGTCAGCGGGTTAATCGCGCCCTTGTCTGCATCTTTCTTCATCGGCTATCAAATACATAATTTAACCGAAGCATCGCTGATCGCGCCGCGTGGTCAGATGTGGGAAATTTTCCTCGTGCTTTTGCTGTTGGGTACATGCCGGCGGCCACCGCAAATTAAGACACAGGACAGTGAGAAATCTGCTTTCTCATCAACGCTAAAATTTTCGAAAATGCCAAACGCAATCAACCCGGTTGCAAGTGTTATCCCTCTTAAAAAATGAGATTGAAAATTTCAATGCTCTGTGAAGCCAAATGTATGCCAATTTTAGAATCATTAATGGATCGGTAAAGCGGTCTCGCTTGACCCGTATCAAATGGGTCAAATTATCGCTGGTGTTAAATGAATGTTCGCCGATAGATTCAATTTCGCTTTGGGTGGAGATGCCATCGGATCATTTTTGTTGGCATCAAGTGCAAAAAATATATAGCCATTATTGTTGCCGACTCGGTTAGCAAAACATGTCACAAAATGCGCGCATCACAACAAATTTGTTCAGGGAAAAGAATGATCACTATTGCGATAATCACACATCAACTGACGTCTTATAGGGCATCTGTGTTTTCAGAAGCAGCAAAAGCGCTTGGTGTGCGTCTTTATGTTTTTTCTTGCGTCGGTACGTCGCCAGGAAAATTGCCAGACTATGCAGGGATGGCGGCTGACAACGCGTTTTTGTGCGAACGCATTCCAGCAAATAATATTGGTGTGATCGCCGCGATTGCGCGTGTTTCGCCTGACGTGGTCATTACCGATGGACTTGAGCTCAATCATGTGTATGGTTTTTTTTACGCCATTCTCTCGGGTCTGCCGCATATTCCCATGACCGATGACACCGTCTTATCAGAAAAAAATCAAGGCACGGTTTATCGCACCATGCGCCGGTTTATGTATACCAGATCAAGTGCTTTCATTTCGTCCGGGCAGGGGGGGCAGCATTTGTATGAAGCCTACGGCATAGGCGGCGATCAATGTTTTCAATCATCCCTTTGCGTCGACAATGAGATATTTTCTCGCGCTTCCCATGTTCAAAAAAAGCGATTTGATTTCATTTTTTGCGGTCGAATCGAAGCGGAAAAAAATCCGCTGTTTGCGGTCGAGGTCGCAGTCCAGGTCGCTAAGCGCTTGCGGCGGAAAATCAAGCTACTCTTTGTCGGCGCCGGCGATCAGGACGTACGTGTGAAGAAAGCAGCCTTACTCTATCCAGGTTTGATTGAGGCGGAATTTACAGGATTTGTGACGCAAAAGGCATTGCCAGACTTGTATGGATCGGCCCAGATATTGTTACTTCCGGCCCGGCGAGAAGCTTGGGGTGTGATGGCGAATGAAGCATGTGCGGCCGGCTTGCCAGTCATTGTGTCACCCTATGCAGGGGTTGCTGGCGAACTGGTACGCGATGGCGAAAACGGGTTTGTCTGCCCGATCGATGTCAATCTTTGGGCCGACAAAGCGGAATATCTGTTGACGCAAAGTGGCGTCTATCAAGATTTTTCCGCGCGAAGCCGGTACTTTGTCGGGCAATACAATACGAGCAATGCAGCGCTAGGCCTGATAGCCGCTAGCCGCAAGGCAATCGCGGTAAAGGGTGCCCAAAAAGAGCGGAGGCGCAGTATCCGGTCAAGACCTAGGGTCGTCATTGTTGAACGTCAATTGTTAAATTATCGTGTCGCCTTCTACAACCGCTTGCGCGACGTTCTCAACCGCGAGGGGATTGATCTACTGTTATTAATTGGCGAAGGCACATCGACCGAGAAAAAGAAGAAGAACGAAGTCATGCTCGATTGGGCGATCAAAATTCCAACCCGCTATTTGCCGGGCACCTCGCTTTGCTGGCAGCCTTTCTGGCGGCATGCGAGAGAGGCTGATCTGGTCATCGTCATGCACGAAAATAAAATTTTGTACAACCTATGGCTACTCTTTTTCGATCGGCCAAAGCGTATCGCATTCTGGGGCCATGGCGTAAATTTGCAATCTAGCCAGCCTAATGGTTTTAAAGAACGATTCAAACGTTGGACCGTCAACAAGGTCGATTGGTGGTTTGCCTATACCGATTCCAGCGCGGCGCTGGTTACTCGGGCGGGCTTTCCCAGTGAGCGCACTACCATCGTGGAAAATGCCATCGATACCGAAGAAATGGCCTCTTTTTGTAAGCAAGTCACTGCCGATCAGTGCAGACGAAAACGTCAGGAATTGGGATTGACTGATGGGCCGATAGGCTTGTATCTAGGATCACTTTACAAAGAAAAACGGCTGGATTTTTTACTTGAGGCAGCGCTTCGGATACGCCAAAAGATCCCAGACTTCCAATTACTTATTGTGGGAGCTGGATCGGAAGAGGAGCAGATCCAAGCTGCAGCAAATACGCATAGCTGGATACATTATCTCGGGCCGTTGCAGGACCAGCGCAAGGCCGAAGTGCTGGTCCTGGCCGATGTCATGCTAAATCCTGGCTTAGTTGGTTTGGGCATTCTCGATTCGTTTACCAGCGGGACGCCGATGTTTACCACCGATTGTGGCATTCATTCTCCGGAAATATCCTATCTCGCATCTGGTACCAATGGCGTCATGACCAGTAATGATGTCGACGCCTATGCAGATACAGTGGCCGGCGTATTAATGCAACCTGAAGCAATCGCCAGACTGAGCAAAGGCGCGTTGTCAAGCGCACCGCGTTACACGGTTGAGAATATGGCAGACCGGATTCGCAAGGGAATTTGTGCTTGCCTGTCGTCCTGACTAGCTTGAGGAGTTAGCCTGGTTTAGCGCCAGATTCGGTTTTTATTTGGCTTTCTTGAATATGTATGAAATGTAGTCGCCCAGCGCATATTTACTAATGCAATCGATTGAAGTTAATCTCATTTAGCAGATTTTATGAAAATTACAATTGTCGGCACCGGATACGTTGGCTTGGTGACAGGCGCCTGCCTGGCTGAGCTGGGGAATAATGTTTTTTGTCTCGATGTCGACCAGCAAAAAATAGCCGTGCTTAATCAGGGTCAAATTCCGATTCATGAGCCGGGGCTGGAAGAAATGGTGGCGCGCAACCGCGCTGCCGGACGCTTGAAGTTTTCTTGTGACGTCGCTGCCAGTGTAGCCCACGGTGAAATCCAGTTCATTGCGGTAGGGACGCCGCCCGATGAAGACGGCTCTGCCGATTTGCAATATGTCCTTGCCGCTGCGCGCAATATAGGCAAATTCATGAGCACATTCAAAGTCGTGGTTGATAAATCTACCGTGCCGGTCGGTACCGCCGAGCGAGTGCGAGCAGTCATTCAAGAAGAACTCGATGCACGCGAAGTGAGCCGGCAATTCGGTGTTGTCTCCAATCCAGAATTTTTGAAAGAAGGCGCAGCCGTGACCGATTTCATGCGGCCCGACCGCATCGTCATTGGTTGCGAAGATACTCAGGAAGGACAACAGTCCCGTGCAGTCATGAAGGATTTGTATGCGCCTTTCAATCGACATCACGAGCGTATTTTCTGGATGGATTTGCGTTCGGCCGAATTTACCAAATACGCGGCAAATACCATGTTGGCAACCCGTATCTCGTTCATGAACGAGTTGGCGAATCTGGCCGATAAAATTGGTGTCGATATCGAAGCGGTTCGCCACGGTATCGGTTCCGACCCGCGCATAGGCTACAGCTTTCTCTATGCGGGATGCGGTTATGGTGGCTCGTGTTTTCCCAAAGACGTTAAAGCGTTGGAAAGAACGGCAAATACTGTCGGACAGGAACTACTCATCTTGAAAGCGGTTGAAGCAGTCAATAGTCGGCAAAAAAGCATACTCGGCGAAAAAATCGTACAGCGTTTTGGTGAAAATTTGAACGGCCGACATTTTGCAATATGGGGTTTGGCATTCAAGCCGAACACCGATGATATGCGTGAAGCATCCTCGCTGGTATTGCTGCTTGACTTGCTCAAACGTGGCGCATCGGTCGCTGTGTATGATCCGGTCGCTATTCCTGAAACACGCCGCATTCTGGAGCACAGTAAGGTCTTTACCGACAGCATGCGCTCCCGTATTCGATACGGCGACAACCTGATGGATACTTTATTGGATGCTGATGCTCTGGCGATCGTTACGGAGTGGAAAACTTTCCGCAGTCCAGACTTTACCCAGGTAAGAGAACTCTTGAAGCAACCTGTCATTTTTGATGGGCGCAATCTATTCGACCCAAAAGCGATGGCAGAAGCGCGTATCGAGTATCACGGCATCGGGCGTTGTGTCTGGACCCAAACAAGTGCAACGCGCAGTGGCAAGGCGCTTAAAGTAGTCCAGCGAACTGGCTGAGCGAGCCTGATAGTCGGGTTGAATTCAAAGCGTTGGCGCTGGGTTTTTGCTACTTCGATCCCACAATGTATTCGCCATAATTTACAGCCTGACTATGTCATTACTTGCTTTTAATAATTCGGCCGGCAAAGCCGCTTCGACAATATCATCAGAGCGGCCGCCTGAAACTTTCGTCGCGCATAGTTTTGACATGTTGGACAAGGCGCATCTGCTTCAGGAGTGGGATCGCTTGGCGCAGTCGATGCCGACCCACATGCCGTTTCAATCAGTGCATTGGAACCGGACATGGTGGAACCGATTCAAGCGAGACGGCGTATTTTTCAAGGATGAGCTGTACTTGTTGTGCGTAATGCGCGACGCGCGATTGATTGGCATCGTTCCGCTGTTTAGAACGACCATCGGTTTGCCAGGAATTCCTGTTTTTCGTTATATGCGCATGTTGGGTGCCGATGCTAATCTAACCGAATGGCGCTCCGTCATTTGCCGGTCGGAGGATCGACTAGCGCTCCAGGCTATATGGCTACGCCACATGGCCGAGTACAAATTTGGCTTGTTCTTTGCTCAAATAAGGGGATTTACCGCGGACGAAATTGCCGCAGCAAACTTTGAAAATGTCGGCTTTGTCAAAATGATGTTGCCGTCCGAGAATTTTATTCTTGCTCTACCGGCGAACTGGGAGTCCTTTAAAACTAAGCTTAAACGCAATATTAAAGAGTCGCTGCGGCACTGCTATAACTCGCTGGATCATTCCGGCTTGATACCGAGTTTGACCGTAATTGGCAATGCGCCAGTACTCCGCCGAAAAATGGAATTATTTTATCAATGGCATGCACTTAGGGCGCAAAACGTCGGGACGGTCTATCACCCGGATTATTTTAAGGATAAAAAACACCGCGTATTTTTGGATGAACTCGCTGATGGTCTATGCCCGCTAGGTCAAATGAAATTATTTGAATTGAATCTGAACGGACAGCCAGTTGCCTATCGCTTGGGCTTTATCAACGGCAACACCTTGTATCTATATTTCTCAGCATTCGATCCAACGTTTTCAAAGTTCAGCACGATGACGACGCTGATCGCCGAGGTAATCAAATGGGCCATCGACAATCGGCTTAAATTCGTCAATCTATCTTTTGGAAGGGACGTTTCGAAGACGCGCTGGGGGCCACTTGAACGACAGTTTTATGACGCCCTGATTGGTACCAGAGGCATTTTTTTGTTGCAAACTTATCGCTGGATGGCGGGCAGAATCGCAAAATTGAAAAGATCGATTGGCAGTCTGAGAATTAAAAAAGCATGATCTGATTAGTTTTACTGCTGCAATGCAATGGCGCCGGGGAAATCCAACCCTGCTCATAAATATCGTACTTGGCAAAGAATGCGGGGATTGAAGTGCCGGTGACCTTTACCTGTTCCATCGACGATGGACATCCTTCCGATTTGAAGATGGCCGCACTTTTGCGTCAGCATCGCTTGCAAGCGACGTTTTACATACCGATCAGGAATCGCGAGGGA
>JAZKIX010000023.1:24776-25732 GCA_040384645.1 Pseudomonadota bacterium
GAGGGATTGCCTGTCATGAACAGGACGCAAATACGCGAAGTCGCGACCGAATTTGAAATCGGATCACATACCTATGATCACTGCTTTCTTAACTCAGTTGATTTCCCACAAGCTAAATTTCAGGTAATGAAAGGCAAGGAAATTTTGCAAGATGTGTTGGGATTTGAAGTCACAGGATTCTGTTATCCAGGCGGAAAGTATCGTCGCGAACATACCGATCTTGTGCAATCTGCTGGTTTCAAATATGCCAGAACCACACTTAATCTTTGCTTTGACACAGGCAGTCGAGTTTTTGAAATGCCCACTACTTGCCAGTTTTATCCGCACCGCCGCATGGTGTATTTGCGCAATTTTTCGCGCGGTGGTCACTGGTTCCAGCGCCGAGCCGGTTTGGCTCTCGCACTCAGGCGGAGCGACTGGATAGATCGGCTTTATGATTTATTCGATCATGCGTGCACACATGAAGCGATATTCCATTTATGGATGCATTCCATTGATATTGACCGGCTTGACGCATGGCATGAGTTGGATATTTTTTTTGCTTATGTCGCTTTGAACGTGGCAAAAAAAGACCGCCTGAACAATGCTCAACTAGCGGCTCGCTACAGCAATAGGCTGTAAAAATTGTCAGCGTTGACCTTCACGATTGTTCAAAGAACGCTTACTTGACATCCGCGCGATGTAGGCTGGGATGCTGCCCTTGCGTTCTTTCCAGTCGCGCATCATTAGCAGGGTTCGACGTTTGATGTCTTTATAGGCGATTTGAACGACTGTCGCTCCTTCAAGTAGATAGCGCAGTCTTGAGCGGTAAATTACGAGCTCATGAAGATCGCGCTGTACACCGAGGAAACTGAATTTGTATTCTTGGCGGCCCCATAAAAAGTGACACTCACTGCCATTTTGCTTGATGCATTCGCTAATGGTGAGGTACCGGTACAGCATACCCAGCCGATAGT
>JAZKIX010000023.1:25742-33241 GCA_040384645.1 Pseudomonadota bacterium
CGATAGTCGTCGTAAAACAGGTCATGGGCGCTGACGTGCATGAAATAATTTTTTCCGACACGATAGCTAATTGATCCAGCGCAAATTTCTCCGTTAATTTTTGCTACGCAAACCAGTCCATACACTTTGACGGAATGCAAGATGCGGACAATTGCGGCTTCGTCGAAAGTCGATACTTTTCCATTCATTAGTAAGCGTGCGCGGCTCAGCTCAATGATCGTGCGAATGTCAAGTTCGTCGGCGGCTTCGTTGTGATAGACCTGATTGTTGAAAGAGGGGAAATCTCTTTTTAGCTTGTTGGTATACCCCTTGATGGTTTTGCGGGTTGACTTCCCAAGTCGCATAAAGTATTCGTCATTGCTATCAGGTAAGCGCAGCACGATATCTTCGAGGCAGTTGATGCGTTGAACCGGCCGTTTGAGTTGTACACGATCAATTTGGATAGCGTGAAATGATATGAGCTGGATCGCATCATAAGTAGAAAAAATGTAGTTTGAAAATTGTAGCAGATCATGTGGTTTGACGGTAATTACTTCATTGAGTACGGATATTTTCTTTCTCATCATTGAGAACAGGAATAATGCCGATATCTCGCCTCCTTTTGCCGCAACATACGTGCTGATTTTTTCCAACCGACCGGATGCGTTGAAATGCGTCATGGTTGAAAAAAAACTGCCATACAGCCGCTCCAGCTCACGCGCGACAAAAGGCGGCACTTCGTCTTCATAGCAAAAAATATTGACTTGATCCGGCATGGTATCGCTGACTGCCATATGCCCAGTGACTGGGCGTGGCAGTTCAAAAAAATTAGTGGAGTTCATTTGGCGACCTCAATTCAATGGGCTTTGTTGTCGTGTTTGATGTTTGGTGTTGTATGTCTTCGGCTTGATACATCGAGTGCCAAATTTAGAGCCGACGATGACTGTGGAAATAATACAAACCTGAAAAAAATGGCCTTTGATAGCGCACAACAGCGACGTAAAGACGTCTGGATAATGCGCATTCAGGCTATGTGCCCGCGGTGGGTTGGTTTCAAACTTAAGGAAATTGGAGGTAAACGAATCTACCCAGTAAGGGCCGGCGTTTCCTAGATCATTGTCCCTTGTCAAGCTCGATAGATTGCATTTCGAAGAAAATGAATCAAGGAAAATATGTAACTGTCGGGTGAGGCCTTTGTATTTGCGCATCTGTATTGAAGTTGCATGCACCGTCGTCACTCATCACTTGAAAGGGAGGGATCCCGTTAGTTAATTTACATCTGGTTTTGCGCAATAGCGGTAGCGTCTTCGCGCATTTTTATGTTGACGACCGCCTTGCGTGAGGGGCTTCACTTGCCTTTAATAATGAGATAAATGCACTAGATTTATTAGAGGCGAAGAGTATGGAAATCGCATGAAAAATAGCCGCGTATTGATCGTTACCAATGATGTGGATGCAGGAGCGGAACTGGAGCAGGCCTTGCTGCATGCGAGGGATCACTTTTTTCGCGTCGAGCGTTGCAATACCCTTTTGGCTGCTTTGGAAAGACTAAAGCAGGGCGACGTTGATGTAGTCTTGCTCGATTTATTTTTGCCCGACAGCAGCGGTCTCGCTACTTATGAAGTGGTGGCAAAACTTGTACCTTCGGCGCCCATCATGACGCTCTCCACGTCGGAGAACGAGGACTTGGCGATTAGCTCGGTACAGCAAGGTGCACAGGCCTATCTTTTGCGGCAAAATTTTGCCCGCAGCCTGGTGCCACAGTCAGTAATCAGCAGCCTATTGCGCAAGCGCTTGGAAGAAGCGCTCTTCATAGAAAAACAGCGATCTCAAATCGCCCTGTCTGAAATCGTGGATGGGGTCATTAGCGCCGATGCGTTAGGTAATGTCAATTTTTTGAATGCCACCGCCGAGCGTATGACCGGATGGTCCAGTGAGGAGGCGCGCGGACGGCGCTTTTCCGACGTATTTCATATCGTCGACCGTGTTACTGGCGAAGTGACACCTAATCCGATTGCAACTGTATTGCAGGAAGACAAGCCTGTCGCCGTCCGACCGCAATCGAATCTGGTCGGACGCGATGGCGTCGGTATCCCGATTGAAGATACGGTGACCCCCATCCACGATAAATACGGCCGTATCGCCGGTGCAGTGATGGTGTTTCACGATGTGACCGTGACGCAGGCGATGATGAAGAAAATTTCACATCAAGCTAATCACGATTACTTGACCGATTTGCCGAACCGCTTGCTGTTAAATGACCGCATCTCGCATTCGATCAAGATTGCGACGCGGCGCAACACCCAGTTGGCCCTGTTATTTCTCGATCTGGATAATTTTAAGTTGATCAACGATTCGATGGGACATGCTATCGGCGATAAGTTACTGCAATCGGTGGCCAAGAAACTGGTCGATTGTGTACGCAGTTCCGATACGGTAAGTCGACAGGGAGGGGATGAATTTGTGATCTTGCTGGCCGAGGACAAGCATGCGGAAGACGCCGCAATCACTGCGGAAAAAATTCTCATCGCACTGGCCGCGCCGCATTATGTGGCTGGTCATAAATTGCATGTCACTACCAGCATCGGTATCAGCGTCTTTCCTGTCGACGGCGATGATGCAGATACCTTGATCAAAAATGCCGATACCGCCATGTATCTGGCAAAGAAAATGGGGCGCAATAACTACCAGTTCTATAAAAGTGAAATGAATACACGCGCCGTGGAGCGCCAATTCATCGAGGCGCATTTACGCAGCGCACTGGAGCGGGAAGAGTTCGTTTTATATTACCAGCCCATCGTGGATCTGAAATCGGGCGCTATTTTGGCTGCCGAAGCCCTCATCCGCTGGGCCCATCCAGATCGCGGTCTGATGTTGCCCGACCAATTTATTTCCATTGCCGAAGAAAGCGGCTTGATCGTTCCCATCGGCCAGTGGGTCTTGCGCCATGCCTGCCGCCAGGTCAAAGCATGGATCGATGCCGGATTGCCGTCAATTTCCATTTCGGTCAATGTGTCGGCGTTGGAATTTCGAAGCACCGGGTTTTATGAAAATGTCTGCGCTATGTTGCACGAGTTCCAGCTCAAGCCGGAACTACTTGAACTGGAATTGACCGAAACAGCCTTGCTGCGCGATACCGATGCCAGCGCCCAATTGCTGCGCGCGCTGAAGCTGATAGGCATCCATCTGGCGATCGACGACTTCGGCACCGGGTATTCGAGCCTGAGCTACCTCAAACAATTCTCGATTGACTCGCTCAAGATCGATCAGTCGTTTGTGCAAGACGTCGGCGGTATTGACAATGAAGGCATCATCGTCAATGCGGTCATTGGCATGGGACGCAGCCTTCAGCAGCGCGTGGTAGCGGAAGGGGTGGAGTTGCAAGGCCAGTTAGCCTTCCTTAATAAGCACGATTGCGAGGCGGGCCAAGGCTATTACTTTAGTCCCCCACTGGCAGCGGATCAATTTACGAAGCTGTTGCAAACTGGTATTTCGCAAACATTGCTTAATTAGACCTCACTGCTGGCTGGTCCTGCGGGCAGTTACGCTGCTTAATGCCCATGGTCAGTACAAATATACATGGGGGTGTATTAATTTTTGATCAATGAAAACGTACGGGATAGCACATGTTTGCACTCATACTCCCTGTTTTTCGGCGTGCAGCTATTTTATTGCCAGTTCACCTCGATATCGCGTTGTTACTGCGTAAATGCACCACGGGTCGTGCCAACAGTAACGTCACCTTCGGTCCCTCGGCTGAATCTTAAATACACGGTATCCCGTGCCAGTGCTACCTGGATTGCCTCATAGTCGGTCACACCGATAATTTCACCAACCATTTGATTTATTGCACTGCATTACACATGGCGTAATGCAGTGCAAATCCCCGATCTGCCGTTCCATTTGCAGTAGGTCTAAATCAATTTTTCGGAGCCGGATAAAAGCTGCACCGACTCGATTTAATGGCTATATACTAACGAAAAAATCGCATTGTAAAAGCCTATACTTTGACCAATAGCTTCGTCTAAAAATTGGCATGAAAGAAATTTAAATGGCGACATCAGCAAGCTCCGGTATGACAGAATCAACCCTTGCGTCAACGAATCCCAAATCTTCATTGCGTCGTGCAAACAGCGTTCCGCCCATTGTGGGCATTGGCGCCTCGGCCGGCGGTCTGGAAGCGCTGGAACATTTCCTGCAAAACGTGCCAGAACAAAGCGGGATCGCTTTTGTGATTGTTCAGCATCTCGATCCAACCTACAAAGGCATGCTGCCAGAGTTATTGCAACGGGCGACCAAGATGGTGGTAAGCCAGGCCAGCAACCGCGTCAAGGTCAGACCCAATTGCGTCTATATCATTCCACCTAATAAGGATCTATCGATTTTGCACGGTGTCCTGCATTTGCTGGAGCCGGCCGCAGCGCGTGGTATGCGCCTGCCGATTGATTTTTTCTTGCGGGCGCTGGCCGATGACCAGCGTGAACAGGCGATTGGCGTGATTTTGTCCGGCATGGGCTCGGATGGCACTTTAGGACTGCGCGCCATCAAAGAAAAAGCCGGTTTGACACTGGTGCAAGACCCGGCCACAGCCAAGTTCGATCCGATGCCGCGCAGTGCCATTGATGCAGGCCTGGCCGATGTGGTCGCTAAAGTAGAAGATCTGCCGGCAACGATATGCGCGTATTTACAGCGTGTGCATTCTGGGCGTCGCCCGTTGCCGGTGTTGCAGCCAGAATCGCGCAATGCGCTGGAGCAAATCGTCATTCTTTTACGCGAGCGCACCGGCAACGATTTTTCGCACTACAAGAAGCAATCGATCCATCGCCGTATCGAACGGCGCATGGGCTTGCACCAGATCGATAAACTGGTGAACTATGTGCGCTATCTGCGTGAAAATCCCCAAGAACTGGATTTATTATTCAAGGAATTGTTGATTGGCGTCACTAATTTTTTCCGTGATGCGGTGGTTTGGGATTTTCTGAAAAACGACGCCATCCCGGCGATACTCAAAGCGCATCAGGGCGGTAAATTATTGCGCGCTTGGGTGCCGGGTTGTTCGACCGGTGAAGAAGCTTATTCGCTGGCCATGTGTTTTAAAGAAGCCTTGGAGCAGGTCAAGCCAAAGGCGCGTTTTTCTTTGCAAATTTTTGCGACCGACCTAGACCGGGACGCCATCGACAAAGCCCGGCAAGGTTTGTATCCGCTCAATATCGCTGCCGATGTGACACCGGAACGCTTGGGCCGGTTTTTTATTGCGGAAGAAAACGGCTATCGGGTCAGTAAAGAAATCCGCGAGATGATCGTTTTCGCGCCGCACAACATCATCATGGATCCACCGTTTACTAAACTCGATATCCTTACCTGCCGCAACCTTTTGATTTATTTCGATAGCGAGTTGCAAAACCGCTTGATGCCTTTGTTTCACTACGCCCTATATCGGGAAGGCATCCTCGTGCTGGGCAGTGCTGAAACTGTTGGCGCCCATACCGCCTTGTTTGCAACGCTCGACAGCAAGACACGGGTCTACCAGCGTCTTGAGACGCGCTCAACACCGGCACTTGATTTTCCGACCAAGAATTTCCCCATTATTTCAACTCCTCTGGAAGAATCAAAAGTGGCTAACCCAAGCGAAAATTTTCAGAGTCAAGCTGATCAATTCCTGTTGCAAAATTTATCGCCGGCGGCAGTGCTGGTCAACCCGGAAGGCGACATTATCTATATCAATGGCCGCACAGGTAAATTTCTCGAACCCGCTGCCGGTAAAGCTAATTTAAATATTTACGCGATGGCGCGCGAAGGCTTGCGTTACGCCTTGGCCAGTGCCTTGAACAAGGTGGTGCGCAATCAAGGCGCGGTATTTCTTGAAGGCTTGCAAGTGTCCGACGGCAAGGGTGATCCCTACAGTGTCAACCTGACGGTACAGGTAATCGACAAGCCGTCTCCTTTGCAAGGCATGATCATGATTGCCTTCAATGAAGTAGCAACGCCTGCCTCCGACCATATGGCGCAGCCTGATGTAGACGGATCGCAAAATGCTGAACTAACGCTGGCGCGCCAAGAAGTGCAAAGTATCCGCGAAGAGATGCAAACTGCGCAGGAAGAGCTGACCACCACCAATGAAGAGCTGCAATCGACCAATGAAGAGCTGCAATCGACCAACGAGGAATTAACCACCTCGAAAGAAGAAATGCAGTCACTAAATGAAGAATTACAATCCGTTAATGCTGAGTTGCAATCGAAGGTAGATGATTTATCGTGGATCAACAGCGACATGAAAAACCTGTTGAATAGCACCGATATTGCCACCATATTTTTAGACGATGACCTGCATGTGCGGCGCTATACTGAGATGGCGACCCACATCTTTAACCTGATACCGGGCGATGTCGGCAGGCCGCTCAGCGACATTACCAATGTCTTGCAATATGCCCAATTGCAAGACGATGCACGCGAAGTTTTGCGTACATTGATTTTTTCTGAAAAGCAAATTGAAGCGAGCAATAGACGTTGGTTCAGGGTGCGGATCATGCCCTACCGGACGCTGGAAAATGTCATCGATGGTGTCGTCATCACGTTTTCGGATATATCGGCGTTCAAGCAATTGGAAGTGCAATTGCGGAGTAAAAACTTAGAGAGTCCTGAACCACGGTTGAAGTGAGGGGGCAATTTATGAAGAAGGCAGATTTTCAAACAAACTCTCTCGCCAGCTTGCGCGATAGCGCCTTACAGGTACTATCCCAGCAGCAAGCCCAACGCCCTGGCGGCAACCGGCTTGAAGCGGACGTGCGCAAGCAACTGCATGAATTGCAGGTCAATCAGATTGAACTGGAGATGCAAAACTCCGCCTTGGCTGAGATGAACCAAAGCATGGGTGAGGTGGAAGCTGGCTTGGCGCGGTACACCGACTTGTACGATTTCGCGCCCATGGGTTATTGCACCGTTGATCGTGCAGGCATGTTGCAAGATGTCAACCTGACCGCTGCCGCTTTGCTTGGTTTAAGCCGTCAAAAATTGGTCGGCCTCGATTTGGAAAGCTTTGTCGTCACCACCTACAAAACGGTATACACCAGTTTTATGGCTGACGTGTTCGATGGTGCGACCGGCCAGTTTTGCGAAGTAGTTCTTAAAAACAAAGATCGTCGCGCCATGTTTGTCCGCATCGAGGCCAATACCAATCCTACCAGTCAGACCTGCCGCGTCATCCTGAAAGATATCAGCGCCCGAAAATCCGCAGAAAATGCCTTGCGCGAGGCCAATGATGCACTGGAACGCAGGGTGAAGGAGCGCACTGCCGAGGTCGAAAGCGCGAATCATTTCCTGCGTTATCAAATCGAAGAACATAAGCGTACCGTTGAATCACTGCGTTTTTCTCGCGAAGCCTTGCGTAAATTGGCCGCACATCAAGAACTGATCAAGGAAGAGGAACGCAAGCGCATCGCACGTGAGATTCATGATGAGTTGGGCGGCCTGTTGACCAGCATCAAGGCCAATGCCTCGGTCGCGATAAGTCGGAAGGGCCG
>JAZKIX010000023.1:33251-35478 GCA_040384645.1 Pseudomonadota bacterium
ATACCTGAACGATATTTCCAGCCTGGCCGATACCGCAATCGACACCATGCGGCGCGTGATTGCCGACCTGCGTCCCAGCGTGTTGGATCAACTGGGCGTCTTGGCGGCATTGGAATGGTATGTAGACAAAATTGCCCAGCGTACCGGGCTCAAATGCAGTTGCCTTATCGATCCCGCTGCCGCTGCCTTGGAAGTCAACCCGGAGCGCAGCACGGCACTGTTTCGCACCGTGCAAGAGGCGTTAACCAATGTGGTGCGTCATGCCGAAGCGACCAGCGTCGCGGTACGCGTGCATTGCGATGACGATGTGATAGTGGCGGAAGTGGAAGATAACGGCAAAGGCATGGACGTGGTGCGCACTTTGAATCGTCAGTCATGGGGCATCGACGGCATGCACGAGCGGGCCAGGCATTTTGGCGGCGACTTGGAGATCACCAGTACGTTTAAGAATGGCACGCGCGTGCTACTGCGATTGCCACTGCATACACCATTGGGCACGCCACTGGAGGATCCGCTTGAAGAATAATCGAATCGAAGTTTTGTTAGTCGATGACCATGCCGTGGTGCGCAACGGTGTGCGCCTGATGCTTAGCATCGCCAGCGATATCGTGGTGACCGGTGAAGCCGAGACCGCCTACGATGCTTTACGGTTGGCTGGCGAACAGCATTTCGATGTGGCGTTGGTCGATATTGCCATGCCCGGCCGTAGCGGACTGGAATTGCTGAAGCAATTGCGGGCAGAATATCCTGGCCTGGCAGTGCTGATATTGAGTATGTATTCCGAAGAGGTGTATGCCGTACGCGCCATCAAACATGGCGCCGCAGGTTACCTGACCAAATCGACTTCCGCCGAGACCTTGGTCGCCGCCGTGCGTAAAGCGGCCGCCGGCGGCAAGCATATCAGCGCCGCCTTTGCCGAGAACCTGGCTAGCATGTTGGCTGGTCGTAAGATGTCGCATGAAGCTTTATCCGACCGCGAGCTGGAAGTATTGAAGCGCCTGGCCACCGGCGACAGCTTGGTCAAAATCGCCGAAACACTGCATCTAAGCGCCAGCACGGTGACGACATATCGCTTACGCATCCTTGAAAAAATGGATATGAAAAGCAATGTAGAACTGGCGCGCTATGCGCTGGAGAGTGGCTTGGTGATTTAGGGTAGGGGCACGGCATGCCGTGCACCTACGCGGTGTTCAAAATTGCAACTATTCCGCTCGTGGCGTCGTCTATGTTCGCCCCTTTGACCGTTGGTGCGAAAGGGGCAGGGGACGCCCGGCGAGGGAAAGGGTTTCCGCCGTGCAGCTAGAGGCAGCGTCGGCTGAATAACTGCGATAAATCATAAAATAGGGGGAGTATAAGCAATAATATGGGCTATCCCGCACGTATTCATTGCGCTAGAAATAATACTGTGCCGAGTATTATTTGACGATTTGGAACCTAAAACAGCCTCAGGTGCAGGCTCTGATCTAGGTCGCAGCGTTATACAGCTGCAATGGCCGCAGCTCTCCCCCATATTTTTCGCCTCGATAACCCGAAATTTTGGTGCGCCCCTAAATCACCTTTGGACAGGCAGCAAATCGCCTGCGATAGCAATCCAATCGCCCACTTCGATTCCCACACTGCGCCTGAATAAAACATCCCGTATGGTTTGAAATTTGAACGGCAGCAATAGCAAGCGATCAACCATGCGTATCACCATGTCAATCAGTTGAGAAAACGCAAGGCTTCTCCATATTCTCCATTTTTGTGTTTATGCCGCTTTTTTTCTTGTCCATACTTGATCCTATTTAAGTCTGCCAGCGGCAATCACCAACAACCAATAGCCGATGCTGGAATATCGTTTCGCGTGGGAGAGATCGCTCTATGGCTACCGATTACCAGAGAAGACGCCTTGCTTTAGCCCTTGATGCGGCAAAAATGTCGCTATGGGATTCATTGGTGCCACAGGGCAATGTGCTGAAAAGTAAAATTTTTTGGATTGATGCTGGACTCGGCTTGCTGGGACTGACACCGCAAAAGACCACGCAAACTTTCCACGCCTTTTTACAAAGCGTCCATCCCGACGATGCACAGCAAGTAGTCAACACCATGCAAAACGCGATCAACCACATTAGCGACTATGAGGTGCAGTTCCGTGTTGTATGGCCCGACCTGTCGGTACATTGGTTAAATGCAAAAGCGCAAGTAATAGTCAGTGCAAGTGGTCATTCGATCCGCACCATCGGACTGA
>JAZKIX010000024.1:0-1826 GCA_040384645.1 Pseudomonadota bacterium
CAAGGATTGATAACCGTTTAATTTCGGAATCGCAATGTAATCCTTGAACTTGCCAGGCATCGGGTTATACAGCGCGTGCAGGGTGCCGAGCGCAACATAACAATTGGCAAAGCTATCGACCACGACCCGGAAACCGTACACGTCCAGCACTTGAGAAAATGACAGGTGCTTGTTATGCATCTTGCGATAAATGCCGTATAGCGTTTTTTCGCGGCCATAGACTTCAGCCTGGATGCCAGCTGCGGCCAGTGTATTTTTAACCGACTCAAGGATCTTGCTAACCACTTCACGCCGATTGCCGCGTGCCGCCTTGACCGCTTTCGCCAGCGTCTTGTAACGCATCGGAAATAGATGCGAAAACGATAAATCTTGCAGCTCGCGATAGATATTGTTGAGGCCGAGCCGGTGCGCGATCGGCACGTAGACTTCCATTGTCTCGCGTGCAATACGGCGTTTTTTTTCCGGCGCCATCACGTCCAGCGTGCGCATATTGTGCAGGCGGTCGGCCAGCTTGATCAGGATCACACGCACATCGCGCGCCATCGCCAGCAACATCTTGCGGAAGTTTTCTGCCTGCGCTTCGATCTGGCTTTGGAATTCGATTTTTTCCAATTTGGACAAGCCATCGACCAAGGTCGCTACCGGCGCGCCAAAATGCTCAATCAGTTCTTCTTTTTTAACGTCTTGGTCTTCCATGACGTCATGCAACAAGGCGGCCATGATGGCTTGCGCGTCAGGCTTCCAATCGGCGCAAATTTCGGCGACCGCGATAGGATGCGAGATGTAGGGCTCACCCGATTTGCGTACTTGGCCGAGATGCATTTCGTCAGAAAAGCGATAGGCTTCCTTGACCTTTTTTAGCTCGGAAACGCTCAGGTATTCGGCAAGTTTGTTGGTAAGTTGGGTGACTGATGCGACGCCAGGATTTTGGGTCTGGGGTACAGCGGAAGGTGGGGCGGTACGAGAATTCTTTAATGGCGAGCGAGCGGAATCAGCTCGACTGTTTGGAGCGACCAATAGTGTTGAATCTGCAGGTGTCAGGTTCATACTGTGAAGTCAGCCGCATGGCGGGTGCCGGGTTTAAAGGTTGTTCGGGAAATGACATGTCGGCATCAGCTTATCTAAACAGGCGCGGCCTTGTCAATTGTGACGGGTAGCGCGCCTGCATGGTGATTTTTCCTGAGCGCCGACAAGTCCAAATTGCTACGAGAGCAGACTTGATGGATTCAGTTTAATAACAGTCAAATACAATCAAATAGGTACTTTTTTCAGCATTTCGATACCGACTTTGCCGGCGGCGATTTCACGCAAGGCAACTACGGTTGGCTTGTCCTTAGCATCGACCTTGGGTGTGTGGCCTTGCAATAACTGACGGGCGCGATAGGTTGCGGACAGTGTCAATTGGAAGCGATTCGGGATATTTTTCAGACAGTCTTCGATAGTAATACGGGCCATGATGGTTCCTAAAATGCGGTCTTAGATTAAATTGGCGTGGATGCCCAATTGGGCAAATAGGGATACGTTGCGCGCCGCTTGTTGCGCGAATCGGCAACGGGTCGCTCTCACAATCGCGGTCAGTTCGGATAGGGCGACCACAAACTCTTCGTTGATAATAACATATTCGAACTCCGGGGCATGCGCAATCTCGCCGCCAGCAGCCAGTATGCGCCGCGTAATTACGTGCGGATCATCTTGTCCGCGCTTGTTCAAGCGTTCTTCCAGTGCCGCTATAGAAGGCGGCAAAATGAAGATGCCGACGGCGAAGGGGAATTGCTTTTTGACTTGCTGCGCACCTTGCCAGTCAATCTCTAACAGCACATCGGTGC
>JAZKIX010000024.1:1836-3036 GCA_040384645.1 Pseudomonadota bacterium
GCATTGGCAATCGCCACGCGCGAGGTGCCGTAGTAATTACCGTGGACTTCGGCTGATTCTAGGAATTCACCTTCGGCGCGCCGGTTCAGAAATTCTTCTGTCGTGGTGAAAAAATACTCGCGTCCATCTTGTTCCTTCGGGCGCGGTGGACGGGTAGTATAGGACACCGATAGTTTGATGCTTGGCTCTTGCGCCAGAAGCGCGTTGACCAAAGTGGATTTGCCAGCACCAGATGGCGCAACCACCATGAACAGGCTGCCGGAATAATGTTGGGAATGAGTGTGTGCCATGAAATTCCTTAATGTGGTGGCGTCTCAATAAAGCGCATGCATTGGATAGCTATTGCATAAAACACGAAATATAGGGGAGTATCAAACATTTTATGGCGTCAGCCGCAGGCATTTAAAGGCGCTTTAAAAATACTTATAGGAGTATTTATTACGCCAAAAGCAGCTTTATTCCAAATTCTGGACCTGCTCGCGAATCTGCTCGATCAATAATTTCAATTCCATCGAGCTGTCGGCCAGCTCTTTCACCGCTGCTTTCGAACCCAGTGTATTGGCTTCGCGGTTCAGTTCTTGCATCATGAAGTCAAGCCGTTTGCCGACTTGGCCGCCTTTTTTCAGGATTTGGCGAGTTTCGTTGAGGTGCGCTGTCAAACGCGATAGCTCTTCCGAAACGTCGATGCGGATGCCGTATAAGGTAACTTCTTGCCGGATGCGTTCCAAGATCTCTTCGCGCGGCACGTGTTTTGGGCCAGCTATGGTTGCGGTGGATTCCGCCAGGCCGAGTGCTTCTTGAAGCCGTTCGATCGCTTTTTGCTGGAATTGGGCGATCACTTGCGGAATCAAGGGGCTGATGCGCGCCACGATCACGTCCATGGCATCGATCCGTGCAACTAACATGGCTTGCAGCGCAGCGCCTTCACGGGCGCGGCTGTCGACAAAAGCACTTACCGCCGCCACCATAGTGGTGGCGACATCGGCTTGCAGTGTTTCCTCACCGATTTCGGCTTCTTCGATGACGCCGGGCCAACGTAATAATTCATTGACGCTCAAGGTTGGCGCGTCGGCAAATTGTTGGCGCACCGTTGCTTGCATCGCGGCTAAATTGGACAAGATGCTGGCGTTTAAAGATTGCGCCGCGTTGCTGGCCGATTTGCGGCCGAAACTGACCCGGCATTCGACCTTGCCACGGGTA
>JAZKIX010000024.1:3046-23596 GCA_040384645.1 Pseudomonadota bacterium
ATGGCTTCGCGCAACAATGGTTCGAGTGCGCGCAGATCGTCGTTAATGCGGAACTGCAGGTCTAGGAAACGTGAATTTACGCTCTTTAATTCGATAGTCAAAGTGCCTGCCGCGGACTCGCGCGTACTCACTGCATAGCCGGTCATGCTAAAAATGCTCAAATCGGTCCCCGCTTAGTTCTTTACAAATCAATCGTTTATCCACACAATCCGAGTTACACACGCACAGGATAATATGGCCGCACAAAACAACGCCCCACTGCCCGACGGACTGGAAATCGCTGGATATCGCATTGTAAAGAAGATTGCGTCTGGCGGGTTCAGTATTGTCTACCTCGCCTATGACGAGGATGGCAACGCAGTCGCGATCAAGGAATACCTGCCGAGCGCCTTGGCTTTGCGGCAGCAAGGCGAACTGGTGCCGATGATTTCGCCAGCCAATTTGCCCATTTTCCGGATCGGATTAAAGTGCTTTTTTGAAGAGGGCCGTGCCTTGGCGCGTATCGCGCACCCGAATGTGGTAAGTGTCATCAATTTTTTCCGCGCCAACGAAACCGTCTACATGGTGATGGCTTACGAATCGGGCCGTTCGCTGCAAGACCACATCTTGCGCCGGCGCGACAAGGGAGAAAAACCGCTGGTATCAGAACGCTTTATCCGGCGCATGTTCAGCCAGGTCATCAATGGTTTACGCGAAGTGCATACCAATAAATTGCTGCATCTGGATTTGAAACCGGCCAATATCTATTTGCGGGTCGATGGCACGCCGATTCTGCTCGATTTCGGCGCTGCACGGCAAACGCTGAAAACCGATATGCCAAAGCTATATCCGATGTACACGCCCGGTTTTGCGCCGCCAGAGTTGTATTTGAAGAATGCCAATCTGGGTCCCTGGTCCGATATCTATAGTTTGGGCGCCTCGATTTTTGCCTGCATGGTTGGTGCGCCGCCGCAACCAGCCGATCAGCGCAAGACGACCGACAAGATGGAATCGCATCTGGCAAAATTGACTGGCGTATATTCGCCAGAGTTGATTCAGGTGGTACGCTGGTGTTTGATGATCAATCCGCTGGAGCGGCCGCAAAGCCTGTTTGCTTTGCAAAAATCGCTGCTGGAACCCGTGGCGGTGATGGAGCAAGCGAGCATTTTTAGCAAAATTTCGCGCAAAATGCGGCATCTGATGGAAGGAATGGCCCGCAAGCCGCTCAATGCATCGACGACGATTCAGGATAATACGCAGTAAGGGCGTTTTTGCCCTTATTTGGTTGTTATAGAAATGCTTTCATAAGTCATCTTACCCATGCAATTTTCTGTCTACCAAGAAAGCCACATCGGCGGTCGCAAGATGAACCAAGACCGTATGGGCTATAGCTTTACCCGTGACGCCTTGTTGTTGTTGCTGGCCGATGGCATGGGCGGCCATATCCGCGGCGAAATGGCGGCCACCATCGCGATGCAAACGATCGGCGCCATGTTTCAGCAGAATGCCTTGCCGTACATTAAAAAGCCGGAACAGTTTTTGGAAGACAGCTTTTTTGCCGCGCATCGTGAAATCCATCGCTATCGCGAAATGAACAATTTGCCTGAAACCCCACGCACCACCATCGTCGCCTGCCTGATCCAGCACAATACCGCCATGTGGGCGCACTGCGGCGATTCGCGGCTGTACTGGATGCGTAAAGGACAAATCTTGTCGCGCACGCGCGATCATTCACGGCTCGAAACCTTGATTGCACAGGGCAAAATCGATCCGTCCGAACGCGACACCCATCCCGACCGCAATAAATTATTCAACTGCCTCGGCGCACCGAATTTGCCGATTGTCGAGATTTCCCGCCGCGCCAGCTTGCAAGCCGGCGACCTGATGCTGCTCTGTTCCGACGGTTTATGGTCGATGATGCCCGATCATGTGCTGGCGCAAAGTGTGCAAGACACTACCATCGTGCGTGCCGTGCCGGAATTGATTAAAACCGCAGTCGGCATTGGCGGCAAGCATGGCGACAATGTGACGGCGTTGGCCATGATGTGGCAAGGCAATAACAGCCTGGAAGACGCCACTACGATTTCCACCAACACCTTGCCGATTGGCGTGGTCAACACCACGATCCAGGCATCGCCGGAAGACGTGGCGCAAGCCGATTCTTTCGATGAAGAAGAAATCGAAAAAGCCATCGAGGAAATTCGCGGCGCCATTCAAAAATCAGCCAATTTCACCCACAGGAATTAATCCATGCAGCAGCAGAATCGCCCCAGTGGGCGTGCCGTCGACGCCTTGCGCGCCGTGCGGCTTACCCGTCATTTCACTAAACACGCTGAAGGCTCGGTATTGATCGAGTCGGGCGACACACAAGTCATTTGTACCGCCAGCATTGAAGAAAAAGTGCCCGGATTTTTAAAAGGCAAAGGGCAGGGCTGGCTGACTGCCGAATATGGCATGTTGCCTCGCTCCACCCATACCCGGATGGATCGCGAAGCGGCCAGAGGCAAGCAATCCGGCCGAACCCAGGAAATCCAGCGCCTGATCGGCCGTTCCTTACGCGCTGCTTTCGACTTGAGCGCTTTTGGCGAGCGCACGCTGCACCTTGATTGCGATGTGATTCAAGCCGATGGCGGCACCCGCACCGCTGCAATTACCGGCGCGATGGTGGCGGCGCATGATGCTTTCTCGCAACTTGTCGAACGCAAGTTGATCACGGCGATTCCGCTCAAACATTTTGTGGCCGCAATCTCGGTTGGCATCGTTCAAGGCACGCCGGTGCTTGATCTGGATTATGTTGAAGATTCGTCCTGCGACACCGATATGAACGTGGTAATGACCGATGCCGGACATTTCATTGAAGTGCAAGGCACCGCTGAAGGTTCGGCGTTTGACCGCGCCTCGATGAATCGCCTGCTCGATCTGGCCCAAGGCGGGATTGCAGAACTGATTCAATTGCAAAAGAAAACCCTTGGCTTGCTTGGCTAAAGTGGTTTCGCAATCTTCAAGAAGCAAAATATGGTGTTTTAATCGAATTTAATACTGGTGCCAGTATTTTATAATGCGCGCTAAAAACCAGCGGGTGAGGGGGCATTTTGGAATATACCCCCTATAAATCGACATAAACGTTGATTTTTTAGATTATTTTTACCGGTCTTGTTATCGTTTGATCTGTAGATTTTGTACCGTCACCGTGCGCCGCGCCAATCATAGCGTTAGCGGTGTTTCACCTCCCAACTCGCATGACCATCACGCCACAACGATCTTCATGACCCGAAAAATTATTCTCGCTTCAAACAATCCCGGCAAATTGAAAGAATTTGGGGAAATACTTATCCCGGTCGGCTTCGACCTGCATCCGCAATCGGTGTACAAAGTGCCGGAAGCCGACGAGTCGCATGGCACTTTTATTGAAAATGCCTTGACCAAGGCGCGCCACGCTGCGCGTTTGACCGGCTTGCCGGCATTGGCCGACGATTCCGGCATCTGCGCCAATGCGCTAGGCGGCGCACCCGGCGTATGGTCGGCACGTTATGCCGGCGGAGCGAAATCGGATGCGCGCAACAATCAAAAATTGGTAGATGAGCTAGCCGCGCAGCACGACCGTTCAGCCTATTACTATTGCGTGCTGGTGCTGTTGCGGCATGCCGAAGATCCACAACCCGTGATCGCGGAAGGGCGCTGGGATGGCGAAATCATTGCCGTTGCAAGAGGCGAGGGTGGTTTTGGCTACGATCCCCATTTTTGGTTGGCAAGCTTGAATAAAACGGCGGCGGAACTTAGCCCCGCCGATAAAAATCGCTTATCGCATCGCGGTCAGGCGTTGCGTGCCCTGATCGCCAAATTACGATGATTCACAACACATTTATCACCGGCTTGTCATGACCAGCACCCGTATTCCCATCTTGCCGGCCAATGCAAACCCGGCTGCATCAGAACTGCCAGCGGTGGTGCCGAAAGAGGTTTCCTCGTACCTTAAACCTGGCGCGCTGCAACTGGCAGCATTGCCGCCCTTGTCGCTGTATATCCATTTCCCGTGGTGCGTTAAAAAATGCCCGTACTGCGATTTCAATTCGCATGAAGCCACCGGCAGCTTCCCGGAAGAGGAATATCTGGCCGCATTACGCGCCGATCTGGAAGCGGCCTTGCCGCTGATCTGGGGCCGTAAAATCTACACCATCTTCATCGGTGGCGGCACTCCAAGCCTGATGTCGGCCAAGGGTTTGGACCGGCTTTTATCCGATGTCCGCACTTTGCTACCGTTGGATGGCGCCGCCGAAATCACGATGGAAGCCAACCCAGGCACCTTCGAGGCAGAGAAATTCAAGTCTTATCGCGCCAGCGGCATCAACCGGCTGTCGATTGGGGTTCAAAGTTTTAACGGCCAACATCTGCAAGCTTTGGGCCGGATTCACGACGACCATGAGGCTCGGCGCGCGGTCGAAATTGCGCAAAACAATTTCGATAATTTCAACCTCGATTTGATGTATGCGCTGCCATCCCAAACGCTGGCGCAAGCGCAGCAAGACCTGGCAACGGCCCTCAGTTTCGCGCCGCCGCATTTGTCGCTATATCACCTGACACTGGAGCCCAATACCTATTTTGCGAAATTTCCACCTACAGTGCCGGACGATGATGCCAGCGCCGAAATGCAAGATATGATCGCCGAATTAACGCAAACAGCTGGCTACGGGCAATACGAAGTGTCGGCCTACGCGCATGCCGGGCGGCAGGCGCGCCACAATTTGAATTATTGGCAGTTTGGCGACTATCTGGGCATCGGTGCCGGTGCGCATTCAAAAATTTCTTTCCCGCACCGGGTAATACGGCAAATGCGTTTCAAGCAGCCCAAGGCGTATCTGGCGCAAGCGCGATTAGGCAATGTCATACAAGAAGAGGCCGAAATCGGCCGCGACGATCTCGGCTTTGAATTCATGCTCAATGCCTTGCGTTTGACCGGCGGCGTCGACGTGAATTTATTTTCTGAGCGCACCGGACTGGCATTGAGCGCGATTGAAAAGTCACTTGATCAGGCAGAAACAAAAGGCCTGTTGTATCGGGATCACAAATTGATCAAACCGACCCCGCTTGGGCAGCGATTTTTAAATGATTTGCAGCAGATGTTTTTGACGGATTAGCCTGCTGCACGTCTAGGAATAGTAATTTTTAGGGGGTATATAGAGAAATAGCTAGTCTCCCGCAGACGTTTAAAGGCGCTTTAAAAATACATGGGGTAGTATTTTTAAGGCCAAAACCAAGAAATTTTTCTACGTACATTCTCAAATGTTGCCGGTCTTCAATAACTAAATTACTATTGTCGTTGCTTTATCGTGTTGCCCTACTCTAAAAAGACGATATGAACGAAATCGAGAGCAACGACACATTTCTCCCCATCGCATCTTTGCAAGCCGTGGTCAATGACCACCACAAATGGGTAGCATTGGCGCTCCATATGGAAGCCGACAATGCTGTCAACCCACACAATTTACTCGGACTTTTTACAGAACTTGCCTTGCACGATGCACTGGGCGGGATGGATTGCATCCTCGCTGTGGCGAATCCTTTAACGCTAGATTTAGACAAAATGATGCAATTGCCGGTGCGGCAAATCATTTTGTCTGTTTCGTTGGCAGCCTGTGTCGACGAAACAGTTCAACAAAAACTGCAACATTTGCAAGGACGCGGTTTCCGCATCCAATTGCACGGCTTGCCAGCACATGGTGCTGTATTGCCTAACGGTGTAACTAGTTTGGCGCTCGACTGTGCTGCAGGCATACCGCTGGGTTCTGCAGAGTGGTTGCATAAGCTGGGCGGACCGCATCTGGCTGAAAATATCGACGATTTGCTGCGCTTCGAAGAATGCCATCGCGCTGGATTTCAACGGTTTTCCGGTAACTACCCGCTGCATCCCGCTAGCAACGCACCCCGCAACGAAGGCACATCCCGCACCCGTTTGCTGTCTTTGCTTGGTTTGATCGCACGCGACGCTGAGTCGCGTGAGCTTGAAGCCTTGTTGAAGCAAGATCCGGCCTTGTCTTACCATTTGCTCAAGTTGGTTAATTCAGCAGCGTTCGCTTTGAAATCGCATATTTCCAGTTTCGGCCAAGCCATCAATCTGCTGGGACGGCGCCAACTGCAGCGTTGGCTGCAATTATTGCTCTATGCCGGGCAACAAGTTGACGGCAAAGCGAACCCACTGCTGCCGCGCGCAGCCTTGCGGGCACGGCTGATGGAGTCGATTTGCCAGAACTGTGGCGGCAATCGTGATGAGCAGGATCTCGCTTTCATGATCGGCATGTTTTCGCTGCTCGAAGTGCTATTCGTGATGCCGCTGAGCGAGATCATTGCGCCACTGAGCCTACCTGACGAGGCAGTGGTAGCGCTGCTGCATCATGAAGGCACACTTGGCTTGATGCTTAAATTGGTCGAGCATGCAGTGGGAGACAGTGCGCCGTTGACCCTGGATCACCTGGAAGGCTGCGAGATTGAACTGAAAACCTACTGGAGTTGTATCGAACAAGCCTGCCGTTGGGCGATTCAAGTCAGTCGGGATATGTAGTGGCAGATACCAGCGACCTGGAAGGCATAACGACTTGCACCACCTTGTGCGATGCTATTTGGAATCTTACTGGCGCTGCCTTACACCAAGCATTGGGGCAGATCGCAGGCAAGCTGCTCGATAGCCCAAATGGCCAATATTCAAACAGCCGGACACTCGGTGATGTGCCGCAGTCTGCCGGGATTACCATCGATATTGTCGAGCAAGATATCTATTTTGGTTCGTATTCCGTCTCTGGCCGAAACCAAGGTTATGGCGCCATCGAACGGCAACACCTCGTTAGCTTGGCTCAACTATCTGGCAAATTGCTGCACGCACAACAAAAACTGACTTTTTTTAGTCATGCGGCAGAACAAAGGGCCGTCCAATTGCGGCAGCAAGAACAAATACTTGATCAGATTCATGAGTCGGTGATGACAATGGATCGTATCGGTTTTATCACTAGCTGGAACAAGGGTGCAGAGCGTTTGTTCGGTTACACGGCGTCTGAAGTGTTGGGTCGCAATATCCTTTTCCTGTATGAGGACGAAGACGAACATATCTATGATGCGTTCCTGGAGCAGGGCGGTCGCGAGATGGAGGTGCGCCGGCGCAAGAAATCCGGCGAAGTATTTTGGGCCAGCCTTAATTTATCCCCGCTACGTGATCCAGAAGGTAATGCCATTGGCCTGATTGGCTTCCTGAGCGATATCACTGAGCGCAAGCGGGCAGATGAACAAATCCATCATCTGGCCTATTACGACGCCTTAACTGGCTTGCCCAACCGTACTTTGTTGATGAAATTGATCGATCAGGCACTCTCGATAGGGCAGCGCCGGCAGATGCACGGTTCCGTCTTATTCATCGATTTGAATCGTTTCAAGCCGATCAACGACACACTCGGGCATGCCGTAGGCGATCAGTTATTGCAACAGATCGCCATCCGATTTCGCACGGTGCTGCGCGATGCCGATGTCGTTGCCCGTTTGGGCAGCGATGAGTTCGCTGTGGCCTTATTTGATGTCGATCAGCATTACCATGCCAGCCTGGTAGCGCAAAAGTTGTTGTCCGGGCTGGAAGTACCGTTCGTCATTAATAATCACGAATTACGTATTCGGGCCAGCATCGGAATCAGCGTCTATCCACAAGATGGCCACAGTGGCGAAACCTTGCTACGGCTGGCTGATATTGCGATGTATCGTGCCAAGAAGGGCATAGAGAATATCGAAGGTGGTTACGCCTTCTACAGCGAGGACATGAACCAGCGCGCACTGGATCGACTGCACACTGAATCTGGCCTGCGGCGTGCGATTAAATTGAATGAGTTATTGCTCAATTATCAGCCCAAGGTCGATTTGCGTAGCGGCCGCATCATCGGTGCCGAAGCGCTGGTGCGGTGGCTCCATCCGGAGTTGGGATTGATGGCGCCGGTCAATTTCATACCTATAGCAGAGGAAACTGGCCTTATTGTGCAAGTAGGGGAGTGGGTGATGGAGGCTGCTTGCGCGCAAGCCCAAGCATGGCAACAAGTTGGGATTGCGCCATTTCGTATCGCGGTAAATGTTTCAGCAAGGGAATTTACCGCAGCTTTGCCGGCGCGTGTCATCTTAATGCTCCGGCGTTATGCACTGGCGCCGGAATGGCTAGAATTGGAAATTACCGAAAGCACGCTGATGCAAGATATTGATCGCGTGACAGCAATCATGGATCAGATTTCTCAACTCGGCGTTACGCTTTCCTTGGATGATTTCGGCACCGGCTATTCGAGCTTGTCGTACTTAAAGCGGTTTCCGATCGATACGCTGAAAATTGACCGCTCATTTACCACTGGCATTCCGCACGACATCAACGATTGTGCAATTGCCAGTACGATTATTAGCATTGCAAAGCAGCTCAAACATACTGTGATTGCCGAAGGCGTGGAAAATTTAGAGCAGCTATTGTTTTTGCAACGCGCTGGCTGTGATGAAATGCAAGGTTACTTATTTTCACGACCGGTCCATCCAGACGAATTTGAAAATATGTTGCGCTCTGGTCAGCATCTTTAAGATCGAACGTTCTTTTAGACATAGGATTTAATACGATTTCAATGAATTTTCTCTTCAGTTTCGGCCAAAAATGGAATGGCTTCGGTATAATGACGCCAACTAAAGGAAGTGTGGCCGAGTGGTTGAAGGCACTAGTCTTGAAAACTAGCGACGGTTTGCGCCGTTCGTGAGTTCGAATCTCACCGCTTCCGCCAAATTGTGCTTTTCCGTGCCGTTAATGGAATAAAAAATCCCGCGCTCTTCATTGAAGAGCGCGGGATTTTTTATGTTTGTTTTGCTGTATTTGAAGCGTATCTTGATTTTTTGCCGCTACCTTTAAGCTACAGCAGTTTGGGTCATGCTGTCGTCATTAACTGCCGCACCTTCCAATGCCTTTGCAAGAGCCCGATTTACCAAGCCATCCATTAACACTACGCGTACCTTGGTATCGCGGAATTCTTGTGCCAATTCTTCGGCAGATAAGGAGAACGCTTCTTGTTTGCTGTTGGTCGAAAAAATAAACAAAGTCCGTAACGGACTGATCCATGCCAACTTAACATGTTTCTTCGTACCGTCAGCCTGATCAAATTCAAGCCACATAGCCCGTTTTAAGCCATCCACCGTGAGTACCGAATCGTCGGCAACTGGTTCTGGCTGCGCGTTGGCACGTTTTTCCAAGCGACGTTCAGCCGCTTTTTTGGCGACATCTACTGCGATTTCAAGTTGGCGTTCAGGTGACAACTCTAGTGGTGCGCGAACGATCGAAGCATGGCATTCAGCCAGTTCGGCGAAAAACTGCAAGCGATCCGAATCTTCCCATTTAACAACGTTCAACCATTTGTTCAGCATCACAAGCATGGACGGCAGCTTAGCGATAAGTTCTTTACGTTGCTCCATCGTAATTTTCGGCTTTACACTCCAAATCAAATCATCCATTGTTTGAAGTGCATTTTCCAGCGCCTGCGGCTTATCATCCTTGACGCTGTATGCAATCGTGAGAACCGGAATCCACTTTCTTTCTAAAAATGATTCGACAAATGCAACGACTTCTCCAGTGCCGATACGAACCGCAACCTCGCTGGTTGCCGATTTCTTTGCCTGAACGATTTTTTCTTGCTTAATTGCCTTGGTAATCGGCGCTGACAGTGCTTCGGTTGACGCCACTTCTTCTTGCTCGATATACGACTCAAGATCCGATACAACGTCCGCAAAAACAGTTTTTTCTTGATCGAATTCCAGTTGAACCCGGTCAACATTGCGCTTCATCGCTTGAAACAACGGATCGGCTTGTCCTTTGTTTTTATTTAAACCCATGCTCGACTTGGACATTAGTTCGATCATGCGTCGCGCAGGGTGCGACTCTTTGAAAAAGAACTCTTTGTCTGTAAGCGCTGCTTTTAGTACAGGGATTTGCAAAAAGCCGATCAAATCTTTTATTTCGCTCGGGATATGTTGATCATTGAATACCGAATCAAAAATCTGAGAAAGCAAATCAATTGTCTTCTCATCCACATGCGTCAAAGCACCCTTAGGTGCTTGATCTTTAATGCGCGGTAAAAAACCCTCTGGACTGTGACCCACGTTGCTCTGCTTGGCTAATGAATTAGTAGCCATTCGAGTTTGCCAATCCATCAAATAGCCGCTTAACTGCTTGCTAACTTGAGGTGATTGAGCAAAAAAATCCTGCGATATATTGGGAAATCCTTCTGTTGGCGCTGCTGAAAATCCACGCCCAGGTGTCGCATTCGATCCAGGAGAAAGAAGGCGCCGCAATTGTTCCGTGAGCTCTTCTTGTGATAACTCACCTTTTTTGGATGGGTCGCCATTGCTATCGGTTTTCTTGATTCGATAAGAGTCAACCGAGCCAGGCACAATATTCATCGCAATCAGGCGATTATTTAGGGCGCTGTAAATGGCTGCCAGATCCAAGAATACTTCTGGGCGAAATAAAGGCAAAACAATTGATTGCGATTCAGGATTTGGATCGAATTCGCACCAAGCTTTGTGCATCACCTCGATCAGTGCAGCAGGCCGAAAGGGATTTTGATTGGTTGCCATCTCATCCCGGCCAAGCAGACAGGCCATTCGAATATTTAACGCGGCGATCGCGTCGGCATTACTGAGTTCCATTGGTCGGGACAGGCCGGCGATTAATACCTTATTGTCCATTTCCTCGTAGGACACTAGTGACAATTCGCCATCGCACCGAGCCAGCTCAAATTTGAAAGAATGCTCCGTCGCATTCGCTTCACTTAGCAATAATTTTTCTATTAGCGCAGACGCAACATGAAAAAAAGCATAACCATTATTTTTAAGTAAATTTCCGACATTAAAACTTAGATTTGCTTCTTTCGCATCGCCACTTAATTCAGAAAATGACATCAGTGCGTCGGTTAAACGCGATGAAAAGCCAGAAAGTTGATCATTTACAAGACCTGATGCAATGGATACCAAGCTATGCAGTACCTCATTGGGCCGGAGCGGCGGCCCTTTCATGGTTTGGCTATTGATATTTCTGATCGAACTCATGGCCGTGCCTGCTTTTCAAAGTATTGTGTCAACTCGAAATTTACTAATTTATTGTATTAACGACCCGTAGGAAGGAATCTTAACGCTAATATTTCGTGATAAGCAGAGAACACTTTTGTGCTGTTCCTAGCAAGTAATACAAAATTGCAATGCTCCTATGTTGTACGCCATTTTGACAGGTTATTTCTATAAGGCAATGAAATTCTATTAACGACAACCGATATTATTGAATTATTTCAAGCAAAATATTGCGTAAAATCAATTAAATCGTTAAATACAATTGGTGCGCATACATGCTTGTGTAACGTCGCCGTCAACGCTTTCAAAATCCGTTTGAATTTCCAATCAATCAGCAGCTGAGACCCACTCCAGTTTTACGTCCCTAGCACTGGGTAGAAAACGGGCAATGGTCGCCAGTAACTCATTTTCGCTCACTGGTTTGCTCAAATATGCATCACAACCAGCCCAACTGCCACGGAATTTATCAAACGCCGAAGATTTGCTGCTCAGCATTACAACGGCTGTGTTTTTTGTAATGTCGCTTGATTTAACACGTTTGCAGACTTGGTAGCCGTCTATTCCCGGCATTAAAATGTCCAAAAAAATACAGGTATATTTTTTTTGCTGAGCCATTTCGATAGCTTGTTCTCCATTTTCGGCATAGTCGACGTCGAATCGAAACGGCGCTAATTTGATACGCATGAATGCTCTGACGGTTGCGCTATCATCGACCACCAAAACCGATTCGGTGGCTCTAGGAGGGGCGTAAACTGCTTCTTCCGATTCCTTTTTGTCAATCGTGCGTCGGTAGGATTGACCGTCCCATTGCGCCTCGCTCGGCTGGTGGCGCTTTGCGCGCTCAAGCAATGCCGCCTGCATCAATTCATCGAGCTGTCCAAACAAACGCATCCAATGAATCGGCTTCTGGATCATTGGCCAGGTGCTGCTTACGGGTGTGCGGCCAATGAGCACGGCGGGCGCGTGAATATTCGGTGATCGAAGCGCTAATTGCTGCAGCGCTTCCGCGTTTTCCGCATTTACCAGATATATATCCGTCCTATCGTTTTTGTCGGAAGGTTCGGAGTAGCAAAAGGAGCGTCGTCCGGTTAAACGGAAAGTCGACGCCAACATTGTTTTTTCTGCATCGGAAAATCCGAGCATTTCTAGAATGAAGCGACGGGTGTCGGCGCTGCTTTGTTCTGCTTGCGTGTTCTGCGTCATGATAGATGGGCTCTATTCAAATAGGTATGTGAACAACTAAGGTGGTTGTTATGCAAATAGTAACATGGCGTAATTTTTATCCGTCTTTTCATCGAACATTGATAGATATTGATTTAGGGATTTTGCCATCATATTTACTGAATCTATGGCTTACAATCTTTTTTTGTATTAATGCTTGAATTGCTTGCGTCGGCTCTCTTGGAGGTGAAAAAAATGAATGAAATACTGTACAACACGATCAGAGATATGCCGAAAGCGGAGTTGCATATTCATATCGAGGGTTCGCTGGAACCTGAGCTGATTTTTTCTTTAGCGAAACGAAATAAGGTCGCGCTAGCGTATTCATCAGTTGAAGAACTGCGCGCCGCTTATGCTTTCACTGACTTACAGTCATTCCTGAATATATATTATGCGGGCGCAAGCGTCCTTCTCGTCGAGCAGGATTTCTGCGATATGACCGCCGCGTATCTGAAGCGGGCGCAAGCGGACAATGTACGACATACCGAAATTTTTTTCGACCCTCAAACCCATACGGCGAGAGGTGTTGCTTTCGCCGATGTCATCAACGGCATTCATCGTGCATGTGGCGAGGCGGCACAGCAAATCAGCTCGTCGTTGATTTTGTGTTTTTTGCGGCATTTGTCTGAAGACGATGCTTTTGCAACGTTGGAACAAGCCTTGCCGTATCGAGACAAATTTATTGGTATTGGTTTGGATTCGTCCGAACTAGGGCACCCGCCAGAAAAATTCGCCCGTGTTTTTGCGCGTTGCAAAGAGCTTGGTTTTCACTTGGTTGCCCATGCCGGTGAAGAAGGGCCGCCTGCTTTTATTGAAACCGCGCTGGATCGGTTAAAGGTCGAGCGTATCGATCATGGCGTACGTTGCCTTGAAGATGCTGGATTGACGCAAAGACTTGCACGCGAACGGATCCCTTTGACGGTCTGCCCACTCTCGAATGTTAAGTTAAGGGTATTTGAAGAAATGGCGCAACATAATTTGCGTGCCTTGTTGGATGCCGGACTGTTGGTAACCATTAATTCAGACGATCCGGCTTACTTCGGCGGTTATGTGAACGACAATTTTTTCGCGGCATTTAAGGCGCTTCCACTCACCGCTAAAGATGCATCGCAGTTGGCACGTAACAGCTTTGAGGCAGCGTTCCTGGATAAGACAATCAAGCAACGCTATCTAGATGAAGTGGATGATTTCTTTGCGCGTTGTTAAGCCAATATTTTGCCCAGCCATTGACCAATGTCGTCGATTTCTTCCTGGCAGACTGAATGTTGCATCATATATTCATGCCATTCGACCGGATAAGACAATGCCTGTAACAAATCTCTGGATTGTTCAGCGCGTGTTATGGGGATTACCGGGTCGGCTCGTCCATGGGCCAGGAAAATTGGCGTATTGCGATTTGCTGAATGGCACTCAGCCGACACCACATCATGTAAGGGAACGTAGCCTGACAAGCAAAGCAGTCCTGCTAGTTTTTCTGAATAGCGTAAGCCGGTTTGCAAAGCCATTGCGCAACCTTGAGAAAATCCGGCCAGAATGATCTTGCTGGACGCAATACCGCGCGATTTTTCACGTTCAATCAACAGCTCGATTGCTGCTTGGGAAGTCCGCAGTCCACCTTCGTCCTCGCGTTTGGCAATGTCTGCGCCCAAGATGTCGTACCAGGCCCGCATCACATAACCCCCATTTACTGTAACCGGCATAGTCGGCGCATGTGGGAAAACGAATCGAATCGGCGGGCAAGCTGCTAAATTTAGTTCGCGCACAATCGGCACGAAATCGGCGCCATCGGCACCCAAGCCGTGCATCCAGATGATCGACACTGTGGGATTGGCACCGCTTTCGATTTCAATGGTTTCTAATAATGCTTTGCTCATAAAATTTCTTAAAAATTAAGATCTGAATGCATGGAAGCTATTTACGCGTTTGTCGGTCGAATCGCAGACTTAGGACGAAAAGCCTTGCAGACGGATTCATTTGTTTCGATGTAAGGGCCACCGATCAAGTCAATGCAATAAGGGACCGCGGAGAAAATGCCAGGCACTAATTGTTGTCCGGAAATGTCTTTTAAACCTTCCAAGGTCTCTTTGATGGATTTTGGTTGGCCGGGCAAATTCAAAATTAGTGCTGCGTGATCTTCAATTTCTCGTATAACCGCCACTTGGCGTGAAAGAATCGCAGTCGGAACAAACCGCAAGCTGATCTGGCGCATTTGTTCGCCAAATCCCGGCATTTCCTTGGTGGCAACAGCCAGTGTCGCTTCAGGCGTGACATCGCGTCGGGATGGACCGGTGCCGCCTGTCGTCAGAACCAAATCGCATTTGCACTGATCGATCAATTCGATCAAGGTTGCTTCGATTACTGCACGTTCGTCAGGTATTAATCGCGTTTCGATTTGCCAAGAACTAATCAACGCTGCTGAAAACCAATCATAAAGGGCGGGAATTCCCTGATCCTGATACACGCCACTGGTGGCGCGGTCAGAGATAGAAACCAATCCGATTTTTAACGTTTCGACATCACTCTTCGTCGTCTGTGCCGTCATCATTTTCACCTGCCGCTGGCGGCGTACTTTTAGCTTGTAATTGCTTTAAGATTTGGAAAATTTCACGATAAGCTTTCGGCGGCTTATTTTCAGCTTGCTCCTTGCGGGCATTGCGAATCAGGGTTCGTAATTGTTGCGCATCAAGCTCAGGATGCTGTGCCAGCAACGCGGTCAATACCGAATCGTCTGTCAGTAATTTCTCGCGACGACGCTCAAGCGCGTGCATTTGCGCGGTGTCTGATTTGGACATGCCGCGCCAGCTATCGATGGTTTTTTGGATAATGGCCAGTTCTTCCGCATCAAGCGTGCGCATTTTTTTGCCAACGTATTGCAATTGGCGGCGCCGTCCTTCGTGATCCGTAATGAGCTGGCATTCTAAAATCGCGTCACGTACATCTTCCGGCATGGGCACTCGTTTGACGCGTTCTTTGGGTTCTGCGATTAATTCGGCGCCGAGTTTTTGCAGGGCAGTCATATCGCGTTTTAGTTGCGATTTGGAGGGGCGGTCGTACTCTTGCTCGAACTCATTCGATTGGAAGCCGCAAGCGCCTCGATTTGGATTAGGCATGATGATGGGGTTAGAGCTATTCTGTAAACGACTGCTATCATAACTGTTTTAGCCGGACTTCCGAAGAAAACCACCTTATGAGCGACTCCGTATTCATCCATAGCCAAGCCCAATTAAGTCAAATCGCGCAAGATGTTTTGCGTTATGCCCGCGAAAAAGGCGCGACAGATGCAGCCGTAGAAATCAGCGAAGGTAGCGGATTGTCGGTTTCGGTACGTAAAGCAAAAATCGAGACAATCGAACAAAACAAAGACAAAGGCATGGGCGTGACCGTGTATATCGGTCAAAAACGCGGCAATGCCAGCACCTCCGATTTTTCCCCGCAAGCACTGCAAGCTACCGTAGAAGCCGCGTATAACATTGCACGTTTTACCGCCGAAGACGACTGCGCAGGCTTACCGGACGCAGATTGGCTGGAAATGCATCCGCTAGATTTGAAGCTATGTTATCCGTGGCGTATCTCAGCTGAAGAGGCGGTCGAATTGGCCAAGCGTTGCGAAGCAGCCGCTTTTGCCGTCGATCCTCGCATCACCAATAGCGAAGGCGCCAGCGTATATGCGCAGCAATCGCACTTTGTGGCGGCAAATTCACGTGGTTTTATGGGGGGCTATCCGTATTCGCGTCATACCATATCAGTTGCGCCGATTGCAGGTAAGGGTGCAAATATGCAGCGTGACGATTGGTATTCCTCAGTGCGCGATCCTAAAAAAATGGCGCGGCCGGAAGCCGTTGGCGAATATGCCGCGCAACGTGCTTTGGCCCGACTGAATGCGCGCAAATTAGATACCCGCAAATGCGCCGTACTGTTTGAAGCACCGCTGGCGGCTGGTTTGCTGGGGGCTTTTGTGCAGGCGGTGTCGGGCGGCGCGCTCTATCGCAAGTCCACCTTCTTATTGGATTCCTTGGGTTCCCAGGTGTTTCCTGCCCATATTCAAGTCAGCGAGGACCCACACGTCGTCGGTGGCGTCGGTTCGGCGCCATTTGATGATGAAGGCGTCAAGACCAGTCAGCGCGACGTGGTAAAGGATGGTGTGGTTCAAGGCTATTTCCTCTCGACCTATTCGGCGCGCAAATTGGGGTTGAAAACTACCGGCAATTCCGGCGGTTCGCATAACCTGACGTTGAGTTCCAGTTTGACCAAGTCGACCGACAACTTCAAAGCAATGTTGCGCAAACTTGATACCGGTTTATTAGTGACCGAATTAATGGGACAGGGCACAAACTATGTGACTGGCGATTATTCGCGCGGCGCTTCCGGGTATTGGGTAGAGCGCGGCGTAATCCAGTATCCGGGGGAAGAAATTACGATTGCAGGCAATATGAAAGATAGGCTGCGCCAAATCGTTGCAGTGGGTGCAGACCGACTGGTGCGCGGTACCAAATCGACTGGATCGATACTCATTGAAAATATGACAGTGGCGGGAAGTTAATCGACACCATATGGCCAAAAGCGGATGCAGCCACATGCAAGTACCAGGATGTTGCATCGCGCCACAATTTTGTATTGCGACAACACGATTAGCACCCTACAATTTGCCGCAGTTTGCGTCTTTTCATTTGCATCAGGAAGACGCTAGCTTTACTTGATTTTTCTCGGTGTTTAATCTTTCAGGAGACCATATGGAACGTCGTTCCTTCCTAAAAAAAGCAGCAGTAGGCGCCTCCGTTAGTGCAGTTGCCGCACCAGCCTTGGCTCAAGCCACGCCGACGCTTACTTGGCGTCTGGCTTCAAGCTTCCCTAAAAGTCTAGATACCATTTTTGGTGCTGCCGACGTATTTGCCAACCGGGTAAAAGAACTGACGGACGGCAAGCTCACCATTCGTACGTTTGCAGGTGGTGAAATTGTTCCCGGTACGCAAGTGCTGGATGCAGTCCAAAACAGTACGGTTGAAATGGGCCATACCGCTTCGTATTACTATTTTGGCAAAGACCCTACGTTCGCTTTCGATACCGCCGTGCCGTTCGGCCTGACTTCACGGCAACAGACTGCATGGATGCTGCATGGCAACGGCATGAAGCTGATGCGTGAATTTTTTGCCGACTACAATGTGGTCAATTTCCTGGGCGGCAATACCGGTACACAGATGGGCGGCTGGTTTCGCAAAGAAATCAAAACGCCAGCTGATCTGAATGGGTTGAAATTCCGGGTCGGCGGTTTCGCTGGACGTGTTCTAACCAAACTGGGCACGGTACCGCAACAAATCGCGGGTGCGGATATCTATCCGGCACTGGAAAAAGGCACTATCGACGCGGCGGAGTGGGTCGGCCCCTACGATGATGAAAAACTTGGCTTCTCCAAGGTTGCCAAGGTCTATCACTACCCAGGCTGGTGGGAAGGCGGCGCGCAGCTGTCGTTTTATGTAGGCAAAAAAGAGTGGGACAAGCTGCCAAAACAATATCAGGCAGCAATTGAAGCTGCTTCGCATGAGGCCCATAACGATATGCAAGCCAAGTACGATGCGAGGAATCCAGCCGCGCTGGGTCGTTTGTTGCAGCAGGGCATCAGCTTGAAACCATTCCCGCAAGCGGTAATGGATGCTTGCTTCAAGGCGGCCAAAGAAACGTTTGCCGACGAAGTCGCAAAAAATCCTAAATTTGCCAAAGTGTATGAGGATTGGTCGGGCTTTCGCAATAACCAAGGTCAGTGGTTTGGCGTAGCCGAACAATCGTTCGCGCGATATAACTTCAATAAGCCATTGAAATAATATTTCAGACCGCGTTTTCGTAAAAAAACCCGTATTTTGGTACGGGTTTTTTTATGCGTGCAGCACAAAAATGCATTTTAAGACTTAAAAATACTGGGTGGTGTATTTTTAAACACGCAATGAATATGTGCGGAAGAGCGGGTATTTAAGCATATACCCCCCTAATTCAACTCAAACTACTGAATCTAATAGCGCACGGACACGGGCAATTGCCAGCCTTACTTGCTTCGGCGCGGTACCGCCAACGTGATCACGTGCAGCGACCGAACCTTCCAGCGTCAACACGGCGAATATATCGTTTTCAATCAAGGTGGAAAAATGCTGCAACTCTGCCAGTGTCATATCGCTTAAATCACAAGCACGGTCGACACAGGCGCGTACCGCGTGCGCCACTGCTTCGTGGGCATCGCGAAATGGCAAACCTTTCTTGACCAAATAATCGGCCAAGTCGGTCGCGGTAGCATAGCCTTGCAAGGCTGCGGCGCGCATGGCGTCGGCCTTGACCGTGATACCCGATGCCATGTCGGCAAAGATGCGCAACGTATCAGTCACGGTATCGACGGTATCGAATAAGGGTTCCTTGTCTTCTTGATTGTCCTTGTTATAAGCCAGCGGCTGACCCTTCATCAAGGTCAGCAAGGCGATTAAGTGGCCGTTGACGCGGCCCGTTTTGCCGCGCGCCAGTTCGGGCACGTCGGGGTTTTTCTTTTGCGGCATGATCGACGAACCGGTACAAAAACGGTCCGCGATATCGATGAAGCCGACGCGCGGACTCATCCAAATCACCAGTTCCTCCGACATGCGTGAAATATGGGTCATGATCAGCGCTGCGGCGGCGCAAAATTCGATGGCAAAGTCGCGATCCGATACGGCATCTAGCGAGTTATGACACACCTCATCAAACCCAAGCGTGGCAGCCACACGCAACCGGTCGATCGGGAAGGTGGTGCCGGCCAGCGCGGCGGCGCCCAATGGCAGGCGGTTGACGCGCTTGCGACAATCTTTCATGCGCTCGGCATCACGGCCAAACATTTCGACGTACGCCAGCATGTGGTGGCCAAAGGTAATCGGTTGTGCCACTTGCATATGGGTGAAGCCGGGCATGATGGTGTCAGCGTGTTGCTCTGCCAGATCTAGCAAAGCCAGCCGTAAGTCGCGCAGCAGGGCGTCAATGTCGTCGATTGCGGCACGCACGTACAGGCGGATGTCGGTAGCGACCTGGTCGTTGCGCGAGCGCCCGGTATGCAGACGTTTGCCGGCGTCGCCGACCAATTCAGTCAAGCGTTTTTCGATATTGAGATGGACGTCTTCCAGGTCGAGCAGCCATTCAAACTGGCCGCTGGCAATTTCGGATTGAATTTGCACCATGCCGCGCTGGATTTCTGCATGGTCAGCGGCGCTGATAATGTGTTGCGCCTGCAACATTTCGGCATGTGCCAGCGATCCTTCGATATCGAACAGGGCCAGACGCTTGTCGAAAAACACTGAAGCCGTGTAACGTTTGACCAGATCAGAAACCGGTTCTGAAAACCGTGCCGACCAGGCTTCGCTTTTTTTGGAGAATTGTGCTGTCATAATTGTCAGATCGCCGTTCTTTGGATTTATGTGGTATTTCAAGTGGACGAATTATAAAACATGCCTCTCCATATTCATGCCGATTCCACATCCGACTAAAACGCCGCCGGCCGCGTCCAGTCTTAAAAAAGACCCTTTGCCTTCGGTCATCCCGGATTGCTGCAATATCGGCGTGGTATTTCGGACGTTGTTTTTGGTCAATGGTGTGATCCTCGGTGCAATCATTTTGCGCACCAATGGCCTCAGGCCTGCTTTATACGATTTTGTGGAATCGTCGATGCTGGTGGAATGGGTCTGCCTTCTATCCTTACTGGCCTTGTGCGGGATACGTAACCTGTTGTTGCAAAGCGGCGCCTTGCATGAAATATCGGTGTGGGCGCAGCGCGCTGTATGTGTGTTGGTACCGGCGCTGATCACTGGTTTCATGTTGAAAATGCTGATGCCCTTCGACTGGTTTCGCAGCAGTTTTACCCATTTGACTCTATCGGAAGGCATGTTGGTTGCCGGCCTGTTCGGCCTGAGCCTGCAACATTATCTAGAGTTGCGGACACGGGCCTTTTCTCCGGCGCTGGTAGAGGCGCGCTTGCAAGCATTGCAAGCACGTATCCGACCGCACTTTTTATTCAATAGCCTCAATGCAGTGATTTCCTTAATCCGGACCGAGCCTTTGCGGGCTGAAGCGTCATTGGAGGATTTGGCCGATCTGTTCCGCGTGCTGATGCGCGACGCACGCGATATGACCAGTCTGGAAGACGAGGTGCATTTGTGCCAGCAATATCTTTCGATTGAAAAAATCCGGCTGGGCGAAATCGAAAGCTGCCGCAGGAGCCGTCATCGACAAGGCGGCCCA
>JAZKIX010000025.1:0-1022 GCA_040384645.1 Pseudomonadota bacterium
GCCAATATCTTATCGAGCGATTCGCTAATACGCGATTCAGATCCGCTTGGACCGCGACCCCGGCCCCGAATGATTACATGGAACTAGGGATGCACGCTGAGTTTTTGGGCGTGATGACGCGCACGCGCACGCGCCCCATTCCGATGGGCAAGATAACGCCGGATGCCGCTTTGGAATTCGCGCTGGTCGCCATGTTTTTGTCATCGCTTCTGATGGCGGTGGTCGTCAACTGGATGGCGCCTTGTCCAGCATCGCAGCATTGCCAGGCATTGTCGAAGCAGTCGGCGACCAAATCGAGGTGCATATGGATGGCGGCATCCGTTCCGGTCAAGACGTCATCAAGGCGCTGGCGCTGGGCGCGAAAGGCACTTATATCGGCCGTTCTTTCTTGTATGGTTTGGGCGCAATGGGTGAAGAGGGCGTGACCAAGTGCCTGGAAATCATCGAGCGCGAACTGGATTTGACGATGGCTTTTTGTGGTCTGACCGATGTGAAAAAGGTCGACAAGAAAATCCTGATTCCGGGTACTTACTAATCGAACGTAATACACAAAAAAGGCCGCACATGTGCGGCCTTTTTCCATCCCGGGACTCTTTCAGGACAGCAGCGCAGCACGATGTCTAGCGGCAGTTGCGGCGAGAGCAGAGCGATCTACGCTATAAGAAGGTGCACTGAAAACGGGTTTGCCGAGCACGCGTGTCGCGAGTGGTTTGAGCAATATTTCCGGAATGTCTAACGGCAAAATAATCGGTTCAACGTGCACCGGTCCACGGCGTTTGATGATATCTACCGAAAGACGGCCAGAAGCCAAGGGTTGGCAGATCATACGCAAAGGTGCCGGCGAGGCCTGATCTTGCGCATCCAATGGACGAAACAAGAACGTCAATCCTTGCGTGCCGGCGGCTGCCGGGCACGCGCCGCGAGCTCGCAGCCGCGCGCGAAACATCCGTACCCGGGGTACCGTCGCCTCGCGGCGACCTCTCACCATCCCAGCTTCCCATCAGTCCAGGCAAATCAAGACC
>JAZKIX010000025.1:1032-1571 GCA_040384645.1 Pseudomonadota bacterium
TTGCAAACGCCGTAAATGATCAGCCCGCGCCTGCGGCAACCAGCACAATAATGCACCAAAGCTGGCGCTTTTCAATGCTTGTTCCACAGCCCAGATCTTGTCTGCGGGTTTGTCTGCTTCTATCAGTGTGATTTTGCTCATGTTGATGCCGAGTTCAGCCAAAGCGGCAGCAAAAGGAATATGTGGAGGTGCCAGCAACACCACGGTTTTACCCGCTTGGGTAATGCGTGACAGGGTGGGTGCGAGCAGGCGCAATTCAGCTATGCCGGGATTGGCGAGCAGCAGTTCAGTCAAAACAGAAGGAGGCCAGCCGCCATTCGGCAATTGCTGATCCAGCTCGGGATAGCCGGAAGAAATCGGCTTGGGGCGATACGATCCCATCTTGTCGCCAAGCCAGATTGAGTCTGGCAGCGATGCAAGAATGGATGATGTGGAAAAAGGAAGAGCAGAAGCCAGTGCAGCCATAAAACCTCCAAAAGTACTGTTTGGGACAAAACGCCGTTCGCTCAGGCGAGTTATCAATATACTGTATATACATA
>JAZKIX010000025.1:1581-4019 GCA_040384645.1 Pseudomonadota bacterium
TAAATGACTTTATTTTTCCCTTGCTCGTTTAAAACAAGAAAATGTTGGTTTATTTCACACGTATTTCGTCAGCAATTTCAGTGCTAATTGCTTGAATTTGTTTTCCTGTCATTGCAGCAAATGCACCTTCCCATGCGCTAGATGATGTGTTGTATTTTCTTTCGCCAAGCAATGCCCCGGTTTTCAAGTCCCGAAGCTGAACCGATGCATCCACAAACGCATTGCCAGTCATGACGCCGAAACCATAACGAGCGCCGGTTGAAATATAGCGATAGTCGTTTACATATACGACCACCAGAGTTCCGGGACCGGTTTCTGTTTGAGTGCTTCCTTCTTGCGTGGAAAATTTGGCGCCTATCGTTGAAGCAGCGGTTTGCATTGCGGCGCGCCATTCACTTTTCAGCGGTTCCCAATCTGAGGATGTAGTCGCGATTGTGGAGCCGGTGATATTTAAAGTAATTTGTTGAGCAGATTCAGCGGTGGTTTTAATTGGAGCATCTGATGCTGTTTTTTTGACCGATGCTGCGCAACCTGTCAGCAAGAGTGATCCAATTAATAAACTAGACAAGGCAAATTTCATTACTTCTCCGAAGTTGGTTTTATATCGAATGGCTCTAGTGGATGAGTTTATTCATCTTGTATATGAAATACGGGGTGCATGTTTGCATATTTATCCGCCTCGAACAATCCTGTTTACATGGGATACCAGCGAGCCGCTTTGTATGCAAATAAAGGCTGAACTGCCTGGCAACATCACCAAATCGTATAAGTCATGATGAACCCGGCCGACACCATCGTCGTCAGTGCCACGGCGAACAAGCCTTCGGCAATACGCGTCAGTAACTGAACAGTACGCTGGTGTTTTGTGCGCAGTGCCCAAAAGACGCAATAAGTGCACAGCAGGAAAAGCAGGGCGCTGAGGACAAAGATATCGTCGACGATAGTGACCCCATTCGTTTTGCGTAGTGTTGAGAAAAGGGTGGTGCCGGTGATGCAGAGACCGGCCATGGTGCCTGAGGTTGAGAGCAGGTGGCGCAGTTCTTCGCGGGTGTTGTTATCCATAGACTAGTCCAGTGATTGATCTGCTAATAACTCTGGCGGCAGGTTTATGGTTGACGGGGAATTGCAGCGTTTTCTGTCAATGCGATTCTTCTGCGCAAGCGTTCAGCTTCGATTGCATCGTTGGCATTTTCTGCGCGCAACAGTTGCACGCCCAACCAAGCCAGCAAAGGACGTCGCCAACCTTGTGTCGAAGCAGTATCGACAGCGACTGTCAGGACTGTGGGTGTGGCGCGATTGCTGCTGAATAGAACGCCGGCGGCAACCAGTCTGGCCAATGGATCTTCGATACTTTGCAAGGCGGCAGTGGCGGCGGTATCTGAGCTGGCACCGGCTACCGTGCGATGTTGAGCAGGCAGCAATGCAATATCCTGAGGCTTGATTCTGCCGGATAGATAATCGGCATAAGCTCGTTCTGGCGCGGCAGCATCTGCCCTCAATTTTTTGAATCCCTCGCATTCTTCGATGACCAGACTGGCGACACGACTGGCGCATCGTGTGAGTTCTGCGCGTGCCATCAGGTCGGCGCGGCCGGTGCGGCTGACTTCGCTGCGCGCCAGATTGAATTCTTGTGCTTCAACGCGAACATTGCCTTCCAGATAGGCGGCGGTGGCGCGTTCCATCGAAGTCTTGGCATTCATTTGCCAGTCGGGGGCGGATTTTCCTGCGCATGCCGCCAGCAATGTAATTAGAAAAATAGATAAAGCGATACGCGAGAAAGATGAGGTCGAGATCATGGCAGCGTCAGCTCCGTATCACGTGCAAACGGCCATTTGCGGTTGATTTCATTGACTAGTTGATCGACCTTGCGCAGGCTGCGATCTACATCCGAGCGCAACATATCCAGGTCGCTGGTGGCGATTTTGGCGTTGGCGCTGATGGCTTGTGCATCGACCAGTACGGCATCGACCTTTTTCAAACTTGATCGTGCTTCGCTCAGCATTGCATTAAGTTGAACGATGGTGGCCTGGCTATTGCCGTCCTTGCCGAAAATCTGAGTGTCGGCCTTGGTCAGCAAGCCATCGACTTTGGTCAGCACACTAGTGGCACGGTCTAGTGTCGCCAGCAATTTTTGCGCATCTTTTTCATTGCCCATTAATCCGCCTACTGCACCGTGTGGGCCATTGAATTTTTCTGTCAGTTCCTGCAAATTGCTCAGGCTGGTGCTGAGTGCAGAGTCTGCGGCGGTCAGACTGCTCAGGTTTTCAATCAGTTCTTTTACAGAGGCCAGCAACAAAGGGATTTCTGCGGTCACGTCGCCGATCAGCAAAGTGCGTTCCGCACCGGGCGGCAAAGGTGGATCGGTCGGTACACCGGTGTAAGCCCGCAGGCGTGTACTGCCGACGATGCCGCGCTCCATCGCGAAGACGCTGGAAGTG
>JAZKIX010000026.1:0-420 GCA_040384645.1 Pseudomonadota bacterium
AGCAAGGAATTGCCGCCGAGCTCAAAAAAATTATCGTTGCGGCCGATCGGAGCATAGCCAAATAATTGCTCCCATTGCGCCAGCAGATGGCGTTCAAGTTGTTCACTAGTCGTGCCGGCTGGCGGCAACTTGCGACTGGCCAGGTTCAAGGCCGGATGGTTGCGGATCGCATCCAGGCAGGCGGGATTGCGTAGGGCTGCGACATTGGACGCCGGCAAGCCATTGACCGCAGCACGTGCGGCGGAATCACTCAATTTTCCGCTATGGGTCAACGGCAATTCATCGACCGCGATGATACGGTCTGGCACATGTGCCGGCGACGCGCTGCGCGCCAGCTCGCGCCGGATCCGTGCCGCCAGCGCGGCGGTAAGCACCACGCCCGGCTGCAAGACCAGCAACAACACGATGCGCTGCTCGAAT
>JAZKIX010000026.1:455-23234 GCA_040384645.1 Pseudomonadota bacterium
CGTGCCCATTACCCGACCGTTCGAGCGGCGGCTCTGCCGGTTTTTCCACAATGCGCTGCTCGACCACGATGCATTGGTGAATCTGCGCGATATTGCTCAGCACACGATAAATTTCGTCCGGGCCGACATTGATGCCGCGCACATTGAGTACGCCGTCCGAACGGCCATGCAGCCGCGCCGTCCCTTCTTGCGAAAATTCGATCAGGTCGCCATGGGTCCAGACACCTGGATTGCTGGTGAAATAAGCGGCGTGAAAACGCGAGCCGTCGGTATCGCCATAAAAGCCCAGCGGGCGCGAGGGAAAGGGCTTGCAGCACACGAGCTGACCAACGCCATTCGTGTGCGCACCGCACTGCCACGCCTGTACATCGAGACCCAGGCTCTTGCATTGCGCTTCGCCGCTATACACCGGCAGATTAGGATGACCCAGCACGAAGCAGCCGAGAATATCGGTACCGCCCGAGATCGACTGCAATGGCAAGGACTTGACCTGATCGCGCACCCAAGCATATTGGGCGTCGAACAGCACGGCACCGGTCGACAGCATGACGCGCAGTGCCCCCAGGTCGAACTGCCGACCCGGTGCCAGCCCTGCGTCCTCGCACATCTTCAGATAAGCCGGGCTGGTGCCGAATACGTTGACGCCCTCCTCGGCCACCAGCCGCCATAATTTATCGACCGTCAGGATCGGGCCATCATAGTTGACGATCTCAACCCCGGATGCCAGCGCCGACAACTGCCAGTTCCACATCATCCAGGCGCAACTGGTGTGAAAGAACAGTCGCTCGCCCGGTCGCAGGTCGCAGTGCAAGCGATGCTCTTTCAAATGTTCCAGCAAACTGCCGCCGGCGCCATGCACAATGCACTTGGGCTTGCCGGTGGTGCCGGACGAAAACATGATAAACAGCGGATGGTTAAAGGGAAAATGCCGCCACTCAAAACTGCTAGCGTCAGCATCGTCAATCAGTTCTGCCAACGTGTAAATCGGTTGCGAAGCAATAAATGACGTGCTTGCACCATCCAGGCACACCACGCCCTGCAGCGATGGCAAGGCAGCGGCCAGAGCGGCAATCTTACTGGCCAAAGAGGGGCCGGTGTCGAATGTGCGTTCTGCCGTATGGGCCAACAGCAGCCGCGGTGCAAGCGGCTCGAAGCGGTCGGTGATCGCCTCGATGCCCATCTCCGGCGCCGCGCTAGACAAGGTGGCGCCGAGCGCAGTCACCGCCAGCGCGGCTACTACCGATTCCGCGTCATTGCGCATTACGCCCACCACCCGATCCCCGGCTGCCAAACCCAGCTGCGACAAAGCAGTTGCCAGCCGCGCCACGCGCTCGCGCAATTCGCCACGGCTCAGTCGAATCCGCCTACCGTCGGCGTGACATGCGGTCAGGGCCGGCGCCTCGGCCGCAGTTACTGACAGACTAAGCAAGGCGTCTGCATAGTTCAATGTGACTTGCGGAAAAAATTGCGCATGTTCGCAATCGTCACCGATACATGCCGGTTCGATATTGCCAAACCACTCGGACCCGCACGACCATTGCATGAAACATTGCCAAAATTCTCGATATTCACGCACAGAAAAATCATGCAATGCTGCATAGTTGATGAACACCTGGCCAGTGCTAGCCTCCAGCACCTTGGTAAATGCGCTCATCTGCGATGCGGCGTTTGGCTGCGACGTGTTTTCGTAAATCGGCGTGCGCCCCACCTTGGCATCGGGCCAAAGCGACGTGCCAACCTGCTGCTGACGATCCATTGGAACCCCCTATCTGAACTGGCGAACAATAGCGGTCAAACACGGTTCAAACGCTACCTGTTTTAAACCTTGATATTTTTATCGAGAATTACCGGTATTTGCCTTGCCGCCGCACGTGTCATCCAATTTCCACTATCGGAAATTTGACAGGCAGCAGGAAAGTGAATGCGCCATGCCATGCACTCGCCCATCGTGAAAAAAACACACATATGCAGCCCCAATTATTTTTTTAGTGCGGAGACGTTTAGATGCGAAATCGGCTCGCCTGTCTCACGGATGACGCCAGGTAGCCAACTCTATGTGCTAACAATGATCCTTTAGCCGGCGATGGATTTGACCATGTTCAAATAACGAAGTGCTTTCGATAACTCTTATGCGAAATGCCATTTTCGAATGGACTTAATTCCCTAAAAACAATGGGGTATAGGCATAAATACATGCTTTCCCGCAGGTTTTTATTGGCTCTTTAAAAATACACATGCCAGTATATTTTCAGAATATTCTAGGTAATTGGGGTGCGTGGGACTGCCGTACAGTGGCTTTGATTTCTTCAATCGATGCGGGGATATAAGAAGACGGCTTCTGGTTGGCTCCAGCATCAGGGACACAAAAGCGACTGCTTCAATACGGACAGCTGCAACAGCCGAGTGCAGCGCTGCTGGCAATGGTGGCTTTGGCACGATACAGCTACACATTCGCCACGATACTTAGCAGATCGTTCCAAAAAATTCGCAACAGAAGAAAAAGCAGGGGGTATATGCAAAAATGCCTACTAACGCGCACGTATTTATTGGTTACTTAAAAATACATGCCCCAGTATATTTTATGATTTTTAGCTAATTTGAACCGCTAGAGAGCGCGAAATAAGTGCCTGTGCACGCCAGCACTGCCAAATCAACACAAATCAATACGTCAGACCGATAGAAAATTAATCTGCGTATTTCACTGAACAACCATACGGCCGGGTGCTGGGATGGGCGACTGGCTTGCCCGATGCCAGCGCAAGCAAGGTGCTGTTGACATAATTTTCCGCCTTGGCGATATCGTTTTTATTGGCCGAGGGGATGCTGTCGATACCGCCCTTATAAACCAGTTGTCCGGCCCGGTTGATGACGTACAAGTGCGGCGTGGTTTGAGCACCGTACAGTTTGCCGATCTTGCCATCAGCGTCAAGGATGGTGGCGCTAGGCACCGCGTCGCGATACTGGTTGATCTTGATAGCACTGGCGCCATCGACATGGCCTTGCTTGCCGGGCGCCGACGAAATTACTTGCAGCCAAACGATACCTTTGGCAGTGGCTTCTTTTTGCAGCTTGGGAATATTGCCACTGTCATAGTGTTTGACCACGAAGGGACATTCGTGATTGGTCCATTCCAGGATGACGGTTTTCCCTTTGTAGGCATCTAACTTGATGTTGCTGCCGTCGGCGCCAAGGCCGGAAAAAACTGGCGCCGGCTGGTTAATTTCAGTCGTTGCCGATGCCGTTAGCGGAGCAAAAACGGTACAAAATGCCAAGCTGAGCATCGGCAGGATACGGCGGTCAAACATGCTTGAAAATGCGTGGGGAAATTGTGTGGCCAACATGGATGCTCCTTAAAATGGTGATGCTGCGGCGACGGGTGGGAGTTTCAACGCGTTTAAAACTATTTGCGGCGTCAATATTTGTGGCAATACCGTGGGTTTGACATCGACGCCCTTCGGGTAAAACACATACAGCGGCACGCCGCTACGGCCAAATTCGGCCAATTGCTTGCTAATCTGCGGATCTTGATTGGTCCAATCGCCCTTCAGGTAAGTGATGCCGGCTTGCTGAAAAGCCTCAGTCACCTCAGATTGGCTCAGGGCGACCTGCTCATTGACCAGGCAGGTGATGCACCAAGCCGCAGTAAAGTTGACAAACACCGGTTCACCTTTGGCACGCAAGGCTTGCAAGCGTTCAGCCGAATAAGGCGCCCAATTTTTGGCTTGCGCTTCTACCGGTTTGCCGCTGCTCATTGGATTCGCTGCAATCCCGAGATAGGCACTGACCAGCGCCACCATGAGCGCGACGACCGCAACTACGGCACTGGTGCGCCGCGCCACAGCGCTGCCGGAACGGCTGGTTTCGTACAACCAAGCGGCAAAAGCGATCACTACCATCCCGCCCAACGCGATGGCTATCGCATTGACGCCGGCCTGTTGCGCCAGCACCCAGACCAGCCAGACCGCTGCTGCATACATCGGGAAAGCCAGCAACTGCTTGAGCCGTTCCATCCAGCGCCCGGGTCGCGGCAAGCCACGCTGTAACAACGGCCAAGTGCTCAATAATAAATAAGGCAGCGCCAGGCCCAGACCCAGGCTAAGGAAAACCGCCAGCAAGGCCAATGGCGGCTGGGTCAAGGCATAAGCAAGCGCGCCACCCATGAAGGGCGCGGTGCAGGGGGTGGCAACGATGGTGGCTAGCACGCCGGTAAAAAAGCTGCCGGAATAACCACCGCGCTCCGCCAGCGACGAGCCTATCCCCGCTACCGACGTGCCAAAAGTAAACACGCCTGATAAATTCAGTCCGACCGCAAACATCAGATATGCCACCGCCAGTACAAACAGCGGTGACTGAAATTGAAAGCCCCAGCCAACTTGCGCCCCAGCGGCCTTGAATACGATCAAAACCACGCCTAGCAAAGTGAAACTGGCGAGTACGCCAGCGGTGTAGACCACACCATGCAAACGCGCCTGTGCCGGCGTTTGATGGACATGATTAAGCAAAGACAACGCTTTGATCGAAAGGATGGGGAAGACGCAAGGCATAAGATTCAGGATCAGTCCCCCCAACAGGGCCAGCAGCAAGGCTGAGGCAAAAGTAATATTTGCTTCGGCGTTCGGAATACGAATACGATTAGGTGGTGGAACTGGCGCCACAACCGGTACCGCTGCAGGTGCGGCGCTGCTTGCGGAACTAGTCTTGACGATAACCGGATTGATCGTGTAGCCGCGCGTGACCGGCAGCCCACCCCTCTCTTCAGTCAATACCAGCACACCGCTCAAGGCAACGCCTGCTGCCGGTGCAGCCTCGCCCGGTGTCAATTTGAGCACTGCGTTATCGCCGTCAATCTTCAATGGCTGTGCCGCGCCATGTGCCACCGCGCCCCATTGATCGGGATAAAACCAGATTTCTTTCAGTTTGGCAGTTTGTAGTTTGGCACCGTCGATAAAGAGCGACAAGCCATCCTGGTCAACGATCGCACGGATCGGCCATGGGCTGGCAACCGGTAAGGCGGCGCGGGCTTTTTCGATCACAGGATTGCTGGATTGGGTGGCCTGTGCTGCAGCAGGAGCGACGGCGACCACCGGCAAGCTTAGGGCAAGTTCAACTTCTTGCGGGATGCACACTTCCTGGCACACCAGCCAGTTCACTTTGGCTTTGATCGGGAAGCTGGAACCGACTTTGGCGTCTTTCTGCACCGTCACTGTCGACAATAAGGTCACTTCGTCAGCGTAGCCGTAATTGGTCACGGGACCCAGCGTAAACCGGCTGGGCAAGGGCCATTGGATTTCGCCTGCAATGGCGCCCGGCGCAAGCTCCCATGCAATCTTGGTAGCAAGCCCGGAGTCGCCCGGGTTGATCCAGTAAGTATGCCAATGCGGCACGATACGTTGCTGTACGCCTAGCACAATTTGTTGGCCTGGATGCACCGCATCGACTGAAGCAATCAACTGCGCCCGCACCTGTTCAGTAGCGGCTTGATCCGATATGGCATGGGCATCGAGACCATGCCAGGCCAAGCATAAAATTGCCAGCGTCACGCCGGCCTTGTGACGCAGGGAAATTAAATTTTTAAAATACATATGCAGCTCAGGCCATCCTACTGTTCATTAAGTTTCACCATGTCGATGACTGACTTGCCGGTTGCGCTGCTTGCGCTGGTGGCGTTTGCCACCAATTGGCACCGCTGACAATATACACAGCCGCCAGCGCAAGCAGCACGGCAACGACAAATCCGACCAGATTAACCTTACTGGCCGATTTACCTGATGGTACTTCTTTCCAGCCGGTCAGCATCGGCTTGATCAGATTGTCTTTCTTGAAGCTGACATAAAACAGGATAGCCACGATATGCAGCGCCGTCAGCGCCAACAAAAAATACGATAGCAGCATATGCACGCCAGTCAATCGATTCGACCAAGCCTGATCGACCAAGTTAAACAGCGGTCCGAAAAAGTCGATATCGTCATTCGAAAAAAGTCCGGTACCAGCCTGCACCGCCAACAAACCGAGCAGCGCAAATACCGATAAGGCGCCTAGCGGATTATGACCAACGCCCCGCCAATGCCCCTTGAGGTAAGACTTGACCGTCGACGGCGATGGCACAAAACTGAGAAAGCGGGCGTGAGTCGAGCCGATCACGCCCCATATCAGCCGGAACACGAGCAATCCGATAATGGTCATACCCGCCTTGGCATGCAGCGCCATCTGGCTGGCACCGATCTCGCCGGTGACAATGGCAGTCGATACCGCAACTGCCAGCGACCAATGAAAAATGCGGAGCGGCAAATCCCATAAACGGATCCGGGTAAGCGCGGCTGACCCGTGCGCTGCCGGCGATGATGGATCGCTGGCAGCATTGATAGCCAAGTCAGTTTGCATGATGTATTTCCTTTGACAAAAAACCAACCACGAATGTGAAATTACGTTGAAATTGCGTTGAAATTTATTTTTTTGGATCAAGTAACGCCGCTGTTTTCGGCAACGGTGCCGCTATGCGCACAATCGCCTTGCCGCCCTGCGCTTCGTAATCTTCCGATCCCGCGGCACCGGCAACCTTAAAGCCTTTACTAGTGAGCAAGTCCCCAGTAGCGCCAGCACGATGGGCGTGATTGGACACCGTGATGATGGTGCGGTCTTTGGGAATATAGGCCAAGTGTTTTTCCAACTCTTTGGATTGAATATTCAGGTAGACCGGAAAGCTGCCCTTCACAATCAATTCATCCGGGCGCCTGACATCGATCACGAGCAATTGCTCCGGCTTGGCCAACAGGGCGTCTATTTCGGTGCTATTCAAGCGGGCAGTTTTGTAATTCCACGCATCTGCTGCGGGGCTCGCTGTAAGGACTGTAGAGGTGGCTGTTTGAGCCAAGGTGAGCGACGTAGCGAGACTGAATATGACGACCAACAGATTTTTCATTATTTTCATTTTTTGCTTTCGAAGTAAGGAAATGGATTAAAAATTACAGGGCAATATTTCTTAAACCTTGGCTCAAAATGGCTTTACGACATTGTCATAAACCACCTCGCGCTGCGACTCGGAACCCACCCTGCATGAATCCGCTTTGAGCAACCATCGTGCCAATATGATCAGGCGCTAGGTTCACGCCACTCAAGCCATCCCGTTTTACTAGGCAACGCAAAGTAAATACACGCCGCAAACCAATTTTTTCCTTATCCAAAAATCTGGCTCGATTTTGCACAGACTTGCTGATTTGGCAGCAAGTTACTCACTGCCCTGCTGCTTGCCCAACAGCCCTTCGAAAAAGGCATGCCCACTAGGCATGTGCAGCGCCTCTGCTGGCAAATAAACAGCGGCGTCAATCGACTGTTTACCTCTCAACAGCGCTTGTTGAAAACCAGCTTATCCAATACCGCATCCAATCCGTCCGCCATAACAGAATTTTTAAATTATTCATATTATTCAATCACTTACAAAATAAATAAATGAAATTAAATTAGTTTTTGGCTGGCGCGGTAGTTGCTAATAGGGGATCAGTCGGATGTGTTCAAGGATGCTAACAAGCGATGGATTCGCAATCGAATGTCGGTAAAACGCTTTTTCTCAGGAGCAAACCAGTGAAAAAAATATTCTACGTTTCAGGAGCAAATCAATGAATAAGAGTGTGAATAAAAAGGTCATCTACCTCGCGGTTTTGATGAGCCTGTCTGCTTCGGCGATATCAGCAGTGGACGAGAAACCAGTCAGCGAACCTGCCAAAGCCGCGCCGGCAAAACTGACTGCATCGGCAAAGCTTTGGTCATGGCAACCGGTACAACATCCAGCCGAGCCGGCGGTGAAGGCAAAGAACTGGGTACGCACCCCAATCGATGCTTATGTGTTGTCGAAACTCGAAGCCAAAGGCATCAAGCCGTCGCCTGAGACAGATCGCGCCGCCTTCATACGACGTGCGACGCTCGATGCCTGGGGCGTGATCCCGACCACGGAAGAAGTCAAAGCCTTTGTCGCTGACCGTTCACCCGATGCCTACGAAAAACTGGTTGATCGTCTGCTGGCATCACCTCATTACGGCGAACGGCAGGCACGGCGCTGGCTGGATTTGGCGCGTTACGCCGACAGTACCGGCTTCCAGAACGATCAAACCCGTCCAAACATGTGGCGTTACCGCGATTACGTCATCAATGCTTTTAACAATGACACGCCATATAACCGTTTCATCCAGGAACAATTGGCCGGCGACGAGCTGTGGCCCAATAAGCAAGAAGCTTTAGTTGCCACCGGTTTCCTCGCTGGGTATCCAGACAATTACAACTCGCGCGATCTGGTCCAGCGTAAATATCAGATCACCACCGACATGACCGACACCGTCGGCTTGGCTTTCCTTGGTAGCACGGTTGGTTGCGCACGGTGCCACAACCATAAGACGGACAAGATCACACAAAAGGATTATTTCCAGCTGCAAGCGTTCTTTGCCAATACCAGCGTCAGCGACAAAATCCCGGCAGAAAAAGGCGAGCAAGAACTGCAATATGAGCAAGCGCAAGCCAAATATCAGGACGCCACCAAAGATATTCGCAACAAGCAAAAGGCGATTCTCGATACTGTCCGCGACAAGGGGCTGACGTATCACAAGGAGCGTTACCTGACCGATAGCCGCGAATCGGTTTTCAAACCGGAAAGTGAATGGAATGCCCTGGATCGTTGGGTCAATCACCGCCTCGCCAGCGTGTCGTCCGATGCTGATATCGCAGCCTACCTGAGACTATCGGGTGAGGATAAAGACAATACCGAGTATGTCAAGGAAAACGCCGAAAAATGGGTGCAGTATAAAAAGCTGACGGCAGACCTGAAGAAATTTGACAACCTCAAACCGGCTTCCGGCACCAAAACCATTTCGGCGGTGACCGAGTTGGGACATGCCGATTCGCCACCGACCAATCTTCGTTTTGCCGGCGTGCATGAACGTCCGCTGGAAGAAGTGCAACCGGCGTTCCCTACTGCGCTGACGGATGAAAAACCGAATATCGTCCCGACCGCAACTTCATCCGGGCGTCGTACTGCCTTGGCGAACTGGATTGCCAGCCCAAGCAATCCATTGACGGCGCGTGTCTTTGTCAACAGGGTATGGGCGCAATACTTTGGTCACGGCATTGTCGAGACCGTCAGCGATTTTGGACGTGCCGGGCAAAAACCATCGAATCCAGAGCTGCTCGATTACCTGGCCGATAACTTTGTGAAAGAAGGCTGGAGCGTCAAGAAGTTGCAACGCCAGATCCTGCTGTCGAATGTGTACCGTCAATCGTCAGACTACCGCGAAGACGCGTTCAAGCAAGACCCTGAAAACAAGCTGCTCGCCATCTTCCCGCGCAAACGTCTTGAGGCAGAAGAGATTCGCGATTCGCTACTGGTGGCATCTGGTCAGTTAGTCGACAAGATCGGCGGTCCAAGCGTCTTCCCGCCGGTACCGTCGAATCTGGTGGCAGGCGATTCGCAATTCGATGGCAATCCTCTGTGGAAGGTATCGAAAGATACGCAAGACCATAACCGCCGCAGCATTTACGTCTTCGTGCGCCGCAGTATTCCTTACCCGCTGCTGGAATCGTTTGATATGGCCAACTCGCAACTGGTGCATAGCAAGCGCGATGTAACCACCACACCATTGCAGGCTTTGACCTTATTCAATAGCGATGTGGTGTTCGAGTGGTCGCAAGCATTGGCTGGCAAGGTGATTAGCGAAGCCGGTGGCGATGAATCGGCGCAAATGGACAAGCTGTTCCAGATCCTGTTTGCACGCAATCCCGACAAGACCGAAAAAGCAACTCTGCAAGCATTCTTGGGCAGCCAGGAAAACGTGATCCGGGACAAAGTATCGAACGGCAAATTCGCGGTCAACATCCCGACCGGCATAAAAGGCCCGCACAAACTTGATCCGATCCGCGCTGCTGCATTTGTTGATCTGGTGCATACGGTCGCCAATTCAAATGAATTTAATTACCGCTTCTGATTTTTTGCACCTGACAACAACTAACCATATCCAATAAAAGGAAAAACCATCATGAGTCAACATTCACGTCGCGATTTTTTGCTTAAGACCGGCTACGGACTGGGCGGCGCTGCACTGAGCGGCATACTGCCTGGCGGCGGTTTTTTTTCGGCAGCTAGTGCAGCTGAACTGATCGATCCACTTGCAGCAAAACGACCGCACTTCCCTGCCAAAGTAAAGTCAGTGATCTGGCTGCATATGGACGGCGCGCCAAGTACGCTCGATCTCTACGATTACAAGCCTGACTTGATCAAGTTGGCTGGACAAGAGCCGCCAGCCTCGTTCCTGAAGGGGATCAAGACCAGTACTCAGGGCGGTGTCGGCAAACTGTACGCCACCAACCGCACCTGGAAACAGCATGGTGAAAGCGGTGCATGGTTTTCCGACCTGCTGCCGAACATTGCGCAACACGCCGACAAGATCGCCTTCATCAAGTCCAGCGTGACCATCGGTGCGACTCATGACATTTCGATTCTCAAACTCAATACCGGCGACTTGAATCCGGGCCGTCCGGCGCTGGGCGCATGGGTGCAATATGCGCTGGGTTCAGCCAACCCCGATTTGCCTGCCTATGTCGTGCTGTACAACGACAACAAGGAACCACAAGCCGGCTCGGTGAACTGGAGTTCGGGCTTCTTGCCAGCGGTGTATCAAGGCACGGCGTTCCGTCCCGGCGATTCGCCAATCTTGCATCTGGATCGCCCCGGCCTGATGAGTCTGACGCAGCAACGCGCCTCATTCGATATGTTGAAACGTCTGAACGAACAAAAAGGTGCCAAGTATCCAGAAGATACCGAGTTGCAAGCGCGTATCCGCTCTTATGAATTGGCCTACCGCATGGAATCGGCCGCGCCGGAAGCCGTCGATCTCAGCAAAGAAACCGACGCCACCAAAGAGTTGTACGGCCTGAACGACGAAATTACCAAAACCTACGGCACCAATATGCTGCGTGCCCGCCGTCTGGTCGAGCGCGGCGTGCGCTTCATCCAAGTGGTGTCCGGTCCTGCCGACACTACCGGCGACAACCGCAACTGGGATGCCCATAGCAACCTGGAAGAAAACCACGGAAAACATGCCAAGGCAGTCGACAAGCCAATCGCCGGCTTGCTGGCTGACTTGAAGTCGCGTGGCCTGCTCGAATCGACGTTGGTGGTGTGGACTTCGGAGTTCGGCCGCACCTCTTACGGCCAAAGTGGCAATGGTCGTGACCACAACCCATGGGGCTACACCCAATGGCTGGCGGGCGGCGGCATCAAGGCCGGCACCACTTTCGGCCAGACCGACGAAATCGGTTTGCAATCGGTTGGCAAGACGGTCGACACCTACGACTTGCACGCCACCGTCTTGCAATTGCTCGGTCTGGATCACTTGAAAACCACCTTCCTGCACGACGGCCGGTCCGAACGTCCGACCGTGGTGTATGGCGAAGTCATCAAGGAGCTGTTGTCCTAAAGTCGAGATAAATGGTGGGCGCGCGCTGCCGTCAAGGCCGTGTGCGCCCACTCTAATGAGCCTTGGCTGCCATCTAAATGCAATAAAAACAGTATGCAAAAAAAGATTATCCAGTTTGGAATTTATATAGGCTTAACCAGCATCCTGCTAACGGCCTATGCCGCAGTCGATGCCGACTTCATGCAAGTGATGGATGAAAAACAAAAGAGCCTGAGCTCGAACATTTCGCTCAAGGATGCCAAAGGCGCCATCGCCGATGCAAAAGAGATGGAAGAAATGTTCAAGGAAACAGAGGCGTTTTTTATTGCAAAACCCAATGCCGCCGACGGCGTGACTTGGGCACAGGAAAGCCGCGCATTGGCGGCTGACGTGTCGCAGGCATTGGTGGCCGATGATTTTGATACCGCATCGCAAAAATCAGTATCGCTGGCAAAAACCTGCAAAGCCTGCCACAAAATCTACAAGTCGAAAGACTGAAAAATAGATTGAACCACGCACTGAACACTCACCAATTTATTCAGGGAACCACATGAAACGTATTCTATTCGCTTGCCTCTTGTCGTATGCAATCACCCTGCCCGCGCTGGCGGCCTTGAAAGAAGGCGATAGTGCGCCCGACTTTAAAGCCCAAGCCTCGCTGGACGGCAAAGCGTTCACTTTCTCATTAAAAGACACATTGAAGAAAGGCCCGGTCGTAGTCTATTTTTATCCGTCGGCTTATACCGGCGGCTGCAATATCCAAGCCCACACCTTCGCGATCAATCATGAGAAATTTGCCGCTGCCGGCGCCACCATCATCGGCGTCTCGCTAGACAATATTGCGAGGCTGAACGATTTCTCGGCCGACCCTGATTATTGCGCCGGCAAGATCGCGGTCGCATCCGATGCCGATGGCAAGATCGCCAAATCGTTTGACTTGGCGATCCGTGAAGCGACGGCTGGCAGAAAAGATACACGCGGCGCCGATATCGATCACGGCTTTGCCGAACGCACCACCTACATCGTGACACCCGACGGCAAGATCGCTGCCACTCTCGGCGGCCTGACACCGACAGTCAATGTCGACAAGGCATTGGAAGCGGTACAAAAGCTGGCGGCTGCAAAAGCGTCGCCAAAGAAGCTGTAAAGCCAATCGTAAGCCCTGTGCCAGCATGTCTTTCATCGCTGGCACAGGTAAATAGACACACCTTGAGGTGATGTATTTTGCAGAGCAAATCGTGGGCGCATGGACTTTCACTAATCATTGGCATATTCGCATTCAGCATCCTGAGTGCCAGCATGGCGGCCAACGATTTAGACGACGCCGATGAACTGGTACAACGTATCGGCAGCGGCAATGTGATTGCAGGCAAGGCAAAATCAGCCACCGAATTGTGCCAAGGTTGCCACGGCGAGAGAGGCGACAGCAATCGCGGCGAGTATCCCAAGTTGAATGGTCAATACGCCGACTACATTTTGCGACAGTTCAACCATTTCAAGTCCGGCGAACGCAAACATCAGCTCATGAACAATGTTGCCAGCAATGTCAGCGATGCCGATGTGGCCGATATTGCGGCGTACTTTGCCAGCAATGAAACGATGAAAGGCAATGCCGCCGTCGATACTCAGAATGCTAAAAGCCTGTTTCTCCGTGGCGATATGAAGCGGGATATTTTGCCTTGCGCCAGTTGCCACGGGCAGGCAGGCAAGGGCACTTTTTCTGGCAGTGAAAGTTACCCGGCGATTGGCGGCCAACATAAAACTTATTTGCGCGAACAATTGCGCAACTGGCGCAGCGGCGTGCGCGGCGGCAGCGGCAATGCCATGAACATCATCACAAGATCATTAAGCGATGCAGAGATAGAAGCGTTATCGACCTATATTTCCGGCCTATAACAACACGCATTTTTTACCACTACGGAGTGACACATCATGGCATCACCATTATGGAAAAGCAGCTTGCTGGCAGCGGCAGGTACGCTCAGTTTAATTAGTACAGCCGGCGCGGAAGGTACGCCGGCGCCCACAGTCGTGAGCGCAGCGATTGCCGGCGTGGTAGCGGCAGGCACCACGATCGAATTGATCAAGGATGGTTTCAATGGTTCCGAAGGGCCACTCGCCCTGCCCGATGGCAGCTTGATTTTTACCGAGACGCTAGCCAATCGCATCACCCGCATCGCACCGGATGGGTCGACTTCGGCCTACCTGGAAAACAGTAATGGCTCCAACGGCTTGGGCTTTACCGCCAACGGCGATCTGTATGCGGTACAGGTTTTAAATCCACGGGTTGGTATCGTTTATCCGCCAGCCAAGGCCAAGACCTTGGCCGATCAATTCGAAGGCTTGCCGTTTGGCCGTCCCAACGATTTGGTAGTCAATAAACGCGGTGGCGTCTACTTTACCGATTCCGGCGTGGCAGCCAAGCCTGACCAGCTGGCTACAGCAAAACCTGCGGTGTATCACATTCCCCCGGGCGGGGCTTTGCAACGCATCGCCAGCGATATCGAACGTCCGAACGGGATTCAATTAAGCCCCGATGAAAAAGTCCTGTACGTCGCAAACACCTTGGGCGAATACGTATTGGCGTATGACATTGCGGCCGATGGCTCGGTCGGTACACGCCGCAACTTTGCCAAATTAAGCGGCTGGAGCAAAGCGGAAACCGGTTACTCCAGCGGCGCCGATGGCCTGGCCGTGGATGCAGCAGGCCGCCTGTACGTGGCCTCCAATGTCGGGATCGAAGTCTTCAACGCCAAAGGCGAGGTGGTCGGCAGTATCGCCCTACCCAAGAAGCCACAAAACATTGCTTTCGCAGGCCCCAACAAACAAACGCTATTTGTCGTCGGTCGTGGCGCCGCATACAAGATCGCGGTACTCACGCCCGGCTTTGCTGATCGGGCCAAGTGAGTTGCCAACCGAGGTTTTACAACAGGTGCATCAGCATGCCTGCCAGTCGATGCACCGTACCCGGCCATGCATGGGGCATGGTCTTTTCAAGCAGTCCACCTAAGGAAAACAGATGAAAAACCGCATCAAAGCCATCATTGCTCCGACCTTGGCGGTCGCGATCCTCGCCGCTTCGGCCAGCGCGTTGGCACAGCAAGGACCAAAACCAGAAACACTGATCAAGTGGCGTCAGTCTGCATTCCAGGTCGTCGCCTGGAATTCGGGTCGCATCAAGGCATCGGTCGAAGGGCAATACAATAAAGAAGAAGTGCTCAAGGCTGCCACCACCATCGCCGCCATCGCCAACGGCGGCTTGGGTGCCTTGTTCGCACCCGGTACTGAACAAGGCAAGGGTTGGCACGACACCACCGCCAAGCCAGAACTGTTCGCAGATAGCAAAAAATTTGGCGAATACGGCGCCAGCTTTGGCAAGGAAGCCACCGAACTAGTGAACGTCGCCAACACCGGCGATGCCGCCGCCGTCAAGCTGCAATACGCCAAGCTGACGCGCACATGCAAAACCTGCCATGACGACTTCAAGGGCAAGGAATAAGACTTGAATAGTTGGCGCTGAGGTAGCTGGGCTGGTGTCCTAAAACCGTCTGCTTCAGGCAATAGCACCGCTTAGGCGTCAACTAACCTACTCAAACTGTGCCGTGCAATGCGCCCCACCCGTTTCCATTTTCAACGCTTCCTTAACTTTTCGAAAATCACCATGCGTCTTGTAAAACTCCAAGCTGGCTTGTGCCTAGCCAGTGCAATCACGGCCTTTTCCTTAGGCACCAATGTTTTTGCGCAAACTGCCGTGGCGCCAGCCACACCGGTACCCGGTGCGCGATCCACTGATCCGGCCAAACCGCTCAGCTTCTTTGTCACTAGCGAAGGACTTGGCAAAGGTGCCGACCTCGGCGGTTTAGCTGGTGCCGACGCCCATTGTCAAAAGTTGGCCGCCTCGATCAGTGCCGGCAATAAAACCTGGCATGCGTATTTGAGCACCCAAGCCGCGGACGGCAAACCTGCCATCAATGCACGCGACCGCATAGGCCAAGGCCCTTGGTACAACACACGCGGTGCCGTGGTTGCCAAAGATGTTGCAGATTTGCATGGCGACACACTCGACGCGGCACGCCTGGGTAACAATTTAACGAGGGCAACCGCATTGAGTGAAAAAAATGAAGCGATCAAAGGTGTTGGCGACAAGCCTAATGAGCATGACATCCTGACCGGGTCGCAACCGGATGGCCGGGCTTATGCCGATGCTGCGGATCGCACCTGCAAAAACTTCACCAGCAGCGCGGCGGAAGGTTCGGCCCAGGTCGGCCACTTCGACCGCACCGGCGGCGGCAATACCTCATGGAACTCAACCCATGCCAGCCGTGGTTGCGGCCAGCCTAATTTGGTTGCTACCGGTGGCGCGGGGCTGTTTTACTGCTTTGCGATTAACTAAGGCTTACTGTCAACACATCGTCTTGGTGGCATCAGCGTCGCCAAGACTAAAATTTTCTTCATCGCGTTCACATTGAAAACCATCCCGTTCTGGTTTGACGGCATAGAGAGTGTCATGAATAAAATTAAATTGCCCTTACTCAAAAAAACATCATCGGCGCTGATCCTGGGTGCATGCATAACCCTGATTACGCCCGCGCTGCTCGGCGTCAGTCAATATGCGCTCGGCGCTACATCGGCAGCGGCAAGTTTGCCCGACTTTGCCGATTTGGTAGAAAAATCTGGTCCCGCCGTGGTCAATATCCGCACCACCGAAAAAGCCAAAGCGGCCGCCCCCGAAAGCGCGACGCAAGACGAACAAATGCAAGAAATCTTCCGTCGTTATTTTGGCGTACCCGGCGGCAGTGCGCCCGCCCCTGTGCCAAAAGACAGGAGACCCCCGCAAGCACAGGATGAACAAGTCCAGCGCGGCATCGGCTCTGGCTTCATCATTTCGCAAGATGGCTATGTAATTTCCAATGCCCATGTGGTGGACAACGCCGATGAAGTTTACGTAAAACTCACCGACAAGCGCGAATTCAAAGCCAAGGTGATTGGTGTCGATACCCGTACCGACATCGCCGTCTTGAAAATCGACGGTACCGGCTTGCCGAAAGCGACCATCGGCGATTCGGCTAAAGCACGGGTAGGCGAATGGGTGATTGCGATTGGCTCGCCGTTCGAGTTGGACAACACCGTCACCGCCGGCATCATCTCGGCCAAGGCACGCGAAACTGGCGATTTCCTACCTCTGATTCAAACCGATGTGGCCGTCAATCCCGGCAATTCCGGCGGCCCCTTGATCAATATGCGGGGCGAAGTAGTCGGTATCAATTCGCAGATTTACAGCCGCTCCGGCGGCTATATGGGCATCTCGTTCGCGATCCCGATCGATGAAGCCATCTCGACCGCCGAACAATTGAAAATTTCGGGTCGGGTCACGCGGGGCCGGCTCGGCGTCTACCTCGGCGATGTCAGGAAAGAAATCGTCGAATCACTTGGCCTAGCATCTGAAAAAGGCGGCTTAATCCACCGCGTCGAGAAAGACGGTCCAGCCGACAAAATTGGCTTGCAAGGCGGAGACATCATCCTGAAATTTAACGGTGTGACAGTAGAAAAAAGCGCCGACTTGCGCCGCTTGGCAGCCGCCACCAAGCCCGGCACCAAAGTGCCTTTAAGCGTATGGCGCAACGGTGCCGCACACGAATTCGAAGTGACCCTGGCCGAAATCCCGCAAGAAAAAGTGGCGACGGATGCAGAATCCCGCGATGTCGCCTCCGGCAAACAAAATGCACTCGGCATCACCGCTAAAACGCTGTCCGCCACAGAAAGGAAAGAGTTGCGTATTAACTCAGGCGTCGTGATTGAAAGCGCCGAAGGCCCAGCCGCTAAAGCGGGCTTGCAAGCCGGCGACATTGTCTTGACGATTAACAATATCGACGTCAAGGACGCGACGCAATTTTTTGCGCTTGCTGCCAGGGCTGATGGTAAAAAGCCCGTCATCTTGTTGGTACGTCGCGGCGAGAATTCGCAATTTGTTTCAGTTCGACCTGCCGCCCAATAGCAGTTTTCAGCAATATCAACATCGTCATTCAGACATTTTTGAAGGAATATCGTGGGTTCAATGAGTATGGTGCACTGGCTGGCCGTCTTGCTTGTGGTAGTACTGGTGTTCGGCACCAAAAAAATCGGCAATATGGGCGTCGATCTTGGCAAGGCGGTTAAAGGATTTAAAGACGGCGTCAAAGGTGAAGATGACAGTCCCGTCGGTGCTCAAAGCGCGCTGGCACAAGGCACTGACAAAACGACGATTGATGTCGCGGCAAATGAAAAAGCCAAAGCGTGAAAACTGGCAACAGGATCGGGAAATTATCTGGCCGATGCCTGCCGCTTATGGGGCTTTGAATGCAACCCCACATCGACTGATAGCGGTCAAATGCGACTATAGAAAGGCGTAGTGCGGCGCCGGACGTAAAGATATACTACGTACAGTATTAAAAAATCAGCTTTAAAATCGTGCGGGTTAATGCCACTATTTCCCTATACTCCCTAGTTATGACTATTTATCGCATCCATAATATAAGGCGCAACATACCGTGAACCGTTATCGTTCAAGTGTCCTCGGTCCCGATATAGCAAAGATTTATTTTTCATTAAATAGCAAACCTCTCGATCACAAAGAAGGTCAGAAAGATCAAAGACTGCTATGTCGGGGTAACTTTTGAGGACGGAATTAACCACAGATTTATAGTTCGACCAAGGCACAAGAGAGTCAAAATCATTGCGGCGAAAGGAGCATTTACTCACTGTATTTGCAATCCTGAATGGGCGATCAACGCACAGTTTAGGATCAAAAGGAAGGAAGGGATTATCAAACATGACTATCACCTTTTTATCAGCCTTCACCAGCGCCGCGAACGTTCTCGTCATCCCGTCTCTGAGAATACTATTTACATCCTTATTGTCGGGATTTGTTAAGTCCTTCACATCAGCGAATGAACAAGGCGGATTGTGCGAGAGAATCACCGTTTTGATATTCGGATCATGTATTACAAAATCGTAAGCGGAATTTATTAATCTATAGGCTCCTTCTCTCGCCTTGCCCTTATTTGGGTCGTTTGTACCACTCGATATATCAAGATAAGGCGCTGCGCAACTTGCGGCAAACACCGCCACACCACTCTTGGCATCAACCAACTCGCTCAGGCCCAGATAAAGCTGACCAGCATGCGAATCGCCAATGACAGCGATGGTATTTCCTTGCTTTTTTTGAAGTCGACAAGGATTGTTGGTGAGCTTAGTCCAGTCAGGGAAGTAAGCATTACAATTTTCGGCAGCCTCGTTTAACTGCCTTGCAGGATCAGTAACGTGAGTGAGAACAGTGCTACTTGATAATCTAAACCCCAGGCCTTTCCGCTCATATGCGTTGTACCCGAGGTAGCCAACGATCGCCATCAGCGCTACAAGCAGTGTGACTTTGAGCTTGCTATCGTTACCTAAGCGTATCGGACGCTCGACAAACCTATAGGTCAGCCAAGCAAGCGCTATGGAGAAAAATACGGCAGCAATACGGATGCCTCGACTAGGCACTTCGCCCTCGACAATACGTGCGAAAGAAAGCAAGGGCCAGTGCCACAAGTACAGTGGATAGCTAATTAATCCAAACCAGACAAGCACCACGTTAGATAAAATTGTGCGATTAATCCATGCTTTATCCCCGGCTAGTATGATCAAACCAGCGCTCATGACAGGGATTAATGCCCACGCCCCGGGAAATCTCAAATTTTTGTTGATACGCCAAAACCCATATGCCAATAAAAACACACTTAACAGAGAGAGCAGGTTCGACAAAGTTCTGCCATCGCTCTCCGTTTTTTCACGATAAATAGCTTTTGCCAAGCAGCCATCAATTTTGACTCTAAGGCGCTCGCTAGCACCTTTCTTGTAGAGTGAAAACCACGCCAAAATACTGCCGCAAAGAAATTCCCAAAAACGTGTCTGCGGCGAATAGAACGTCGCTACCGGATCATGCTGTACTCCGACGAAATTAAGCGTGAAAGAAATAAGCGCTACTAATACGGTCAGTGTGACCAGATTCAACTTATGCTTCCAAGCAAACCAGAGCAACAGCGGCCAAGCAATGTAAAACTGCTCTTCAATCCCCAAACTCCACAGATGCAGAAGCGGGTTTGTTTCAGCAGAGCTATTAAAATAATCGACATCACGCCAAAACAGAAAGTTAGATACAAAGCCAGCCCCCGCCGCTATATTCTTTCCCAACAATTGGTATTCATCGGCGAGTAAAGCAAACCAGCCGAATGTGTAGCTGGCAATTAGAACAACTACCAGCGCAGGAAAGATGCGTTTGATTCGCCTGGCGTAAAACTCAGAAAAACTAAATGTCCTCCTGTCTAAATTTTCGAAAATGATTGTCGAGATCAAAAATCCAGAAATGACAAAGAAGACATCGACCCCAATGAAGCCGCCTTTAAGCCAATTTGGAAACGCGTGGAAGGCCACAACAGACAGCACGGCAACAGCTCTTAGTCCGTCAATGTCTGGCCGATAATTGGGAAGTGATAGTTGAGTTTGCGATTTTTTCATTGAGAATTAATTTATTAGCCGCTCGACTAGTAGATCAACCAGTTGAATCCGTAGGGTACCGATAACGTTACAGCCCAATTGGTACGCGAGGTGAGCCACTTATCTTATCCAATCAATTCACATGGTTGATCTACTAGTCCCATCTCATTTGTTTAGTGAGCCTTTGATGCAAAGCGCCAGCCTTAGGCTCAGAAATTATTGCAAAAAATGGATTGTAGTACGGCTGTGAAGGAAGTCGGCAATCTGATCCAGATGGCAATGAATGCACTACCTTCCATGGCAATAGATCGTCGACTTATTTAATCCAATGATCGGTGATGTAAGTGAAAACATGGCGCAAGTCGGCTTTGGGATCTAGGCAGCCATGTACCTCGACTACGCCACGCTGCTTCAGCAGCAACACTATATGTACAAATTCCAACAGCTCCGGCATCAAGACTCCACAACGGCTGAACTCAAAAAGAGCCGCCGCACGGCATAAAGCACTGCCTCCAGAGAGTGAAACTACCGCATCACCCAGCACTGGTATAGCTCTTGCTGAAGTGAGCACTGCATCGTTGACCCATGACTATCTTTTGTCTGGAGACTGCATGTCGATTCCGTATTTCACCCTCTACAATTTTTTAACATCGCCAGGAGTTTTTCATGCATAAAGCGCCGTTTCCCCTTCTTGGCCTGACCCTCGCGCTCGCGCCAGCGCTCACTTCAGCGCATGCGGCATCTTTGCAAAAAGCTGCCGAGACGCTGGGTGCAGACACCACAAAATCGATTGAATATTCCGGTACGGGACATTGGTATCAATTCGGCCAAGCACCCGCACCATCGCTACCTTGGCCGCAATTTAACGTCAGCAGCTACACCGCAGGCATCAACTATGAAACTGCTGCAGCGCGGGTGCAGATCAAGCGCATTCAGGCGATTGAAGCGGGCCGGCAACGTCCGACGCCGGTCGAGCAACGTCCGGATCATTATGTCAGCGGCGCGAGCGCGTGGAATGTGGCAGTGCCGGCCAATGCCGCGGCGGGCACCGCGCCGGTAGCCGCTGCGCAACCCGCCAGCGTGGCCGAGCGCAAGGCCGAAATCTGGGCCACGCCGCAGGGCTTTGTGAAAGCGGCGCTAGCCAACCATGCAAAATCCAAAGGATCCAAGGGCGGCGTCGAGGTCTCATTTACGCTCGATGGCAAATATCATTACGTCGGATTCATCAACGCCAAAAATCAAGTCGAACGCGTCAAGACTTGGATCGACAATCCGGTGCTGGGCGACACCTTGGTAGAAACCCGGTACAGCGGGTACAAAGACTTTGGCGGTGTGCAATTCCCGGTAAATATCGAACGCACCCAAGGCGGTCATCCGGTGCTGTTCCTGAAGGTGGCGGAAGTTAAATTGAATCCGGCCGTGGAACTGACCGTGCCGCAAGAAATCGCCAGCGCGCCGACGCCTGTCGTAACAGTAACCGCAGACAAGCTAGCCGATGGCGTGTATTACCTGACGGGCGGCAGCCACCATAGTGTCGCCATCGAACAAAAAGATCACATCGTGATTATCGAAGCGCCGTTGGATGAGCAGCGCTCACTGGCTGTCATCGCCAAGGCCAAGGAAACGATACCCAACAAGCCGATCAAATACCTGATCAACACGCACGCCCACTTCGACCATTCAGGTGGCTTGCGCACGTTTGTCGATGAAGGCGCGACCATTGTCACGCACCAGTTGAACCGGCCTTATTACCAAAAAGTTTGGGCTGCACCACACACGCTCAACCCAGACCGCTTGGCGGCATCGAATAAGACTGCGCACTTTGAAACCTTCAAGGGCAAACACGTACTGTCAAACGGCAAGCGTGCGATCGAGATCTATCCAATCGCCGGCAATAGTCACAACGATGCGTTTGCATTGGTCTATTTGCCGACGGAAAAGGTTTTGATCGAAGCCGATGCCTACACGCCGACTGCAGCCAATGTGGCGCCACTGGCGACGCCAAATCCATACTCGGTCAATCTGTATGAAAATATCCAAAAGCTCAAGCTTGATGTCGATCGGATTGCCGGCTTGCATGGACCCCGCGTGGTCAGCTTAAATGATCTGCGCACAGTGATTGGACAGAATGTTAATAATACTATCGTTGGGCAAAATACCGTCACAAAGTAAAACGCGTCGTCTGTATTTGCCGGATCCGTACTATTGCGACTCCGGCCATTTTTCCCAACGCATTAAGAATGCAGTTCTACGCGTGGCCAGACCAAACAGTATCCAGGCTAAAAAACGATGGGTGTAGCGACCTGTGTTTGAAAACACATCGACTCGCATTCAACGGCTTTTTTGGCTGGAGTTAATTGCGTCTGGCGTCGGAGACTGTAGACAGCAAAATTGGCGATTGTTGCGCCCTTTGTCATAGATGGCTTACCGCAAGGTGCCCGGTGTCACGCCAAAATCACGTTTGATCAATTTACGCAAGGCGGTGCTGTCCTGATAACCGACCTGCACCGCGACTGCTTCGATCGAGAGCGCCGTCGTTTCCAGCAAATGCGCGGCATGCGATAAACGCCGCCGTTGAATGAATTTGATCGGCGATACACCGGTCGCTGCTTTGATGCGCCGCGCCAGCGTCTTGGGCGACAACGCCAATTTAGAGGAAAGCGCAGTCACCGTCATCGGCTGCGCCAGATGCGCATCGATCCAGCACTGCGCCGCCATCACCGTCTGATCTTCGTGCGCCAGATGGTCGCGCATCATGTAGCGCGTCTGCGAAGAGCGCTGATCGATCAGCAAATAGCGCGAACACAAATGCGCCATCGATTCCCCCCAC
>JAZKIX010000027.1:0-3482 GCA_040384645.1 Pseudomonadota bacterium
GAACATATACCACTGCAACTCAAGCGGCCAGTTGTCGCTCCAGTCGAAGCCGTAACGACTCAGCGCATTGGTCGCGCTGACGATGCATGAGAGCAAGATCAAGAGGTTTGCGAGACGACCGATTCGTTCGTTGAGCAGGTCGATCCAGCGGGACAGACCTAGAAATAAATGCATGTGAAACCTCCTCCTGATAGAACATTGGGATAGTGCCGTCGTTGCCTTTCGTGCAAATTTGGGCGGTCCCTTTTTTGGCGTGGAACTCGGTGCAGAGTATAGCGGCGGCTTTCCGAAATGAAAATCTTCTTTACAGTTAAGCCGCAAGTATTTTGACCAGGCTGATTGTATGGAAAAATGATGGCGGCGCCATGTATCGCTTTGCCGCCGTTCCCACAACGATTTTGAACCGGAATCCAGCGGCTTTTTTGATTCAACCTTCTATAAAAGCGCGCCAAAATCTGTCGTTGGCACCTAGGCGGGAATCCATCCGTCCGCCACGCCAGCACACACGATTTTTATGACGCTAACGTGGCACGAACGCCGTATTGTTTCCCGCCTGCGCGGAAACGACGGTGATGTTTGCGGATTTGCCTATAAAAGCAGTGTTTGCCGCAATAGGTTAAAAGTATCTTGTTTGCAAGTATTAAGGGGGGTATATACCAAAACATACCTCCTCCCGCACATCTTTAAAGCGTCAAATTTAATACTGCATGGAGTATTAATTGTCGATAAATGATGCGATAGGGCCGAATGTGTACTCAGCGGCGCCTGCAAAAGCGGCGCGACCGGATGCACCGAATGCTGTGGCAGATTCCAAAAATAGCTTTCGCCATATATTGCAAGCTGCAGCCGGGCAGGCTCATGCTACAGTGACAGCTTCCCCCGCAATTCCACTTTTAGCCCGACTTTCCACCTTGACTTGACCATGAGTGCAACGCCTCCGCGTGACGAGACTACCAATATCATTCGTCCGGCCGGCTCCGGTACTACGGCGCCCAGTGCATTGCGGCCGACCACGGTAGCGGGTGAGCCAAGGGCGCCGCAAAACGTCAACACGCTGCCGGTCGGTACCAGCCTTGGCGAGTTCGAGATCAAGGGCTTGATCGGGCAAGGTGGTTTTAGCCTGGTGTATCTGGCATACGATCATTCCTTGCGTCGTGAAGTGGCGTTGAAGGAATACATGCCGTCGGCGTTTGCCGCGCGCGGCGGCGGCACGATGGTGGCGGTGTTATCGGAAAAACATAGCGATACCTTCAAGGCTGGCTTGCGCAGTTTTATCAACGAGGCGCATTTGTTGGCGCAGTTTGATCATCCGGCGCTGGTCAAGGTGTATCGCTTCTGGGAAGCCAATGGCACCGCGTATATGGCGATGCCGTTTTATCAAGCCATCACGCTGAAAGAAACCTTACGCCAGTTTGACGGGCCGCCGAGCGAGGCCTGGCTAAAGAGTTTTCTGGTGCGGATTCTGGACATTCTGGAAGTGATCCACGCCAAGCAGTGCTTCCATCGCGACATCGCGCCGGACAATGTGTTGATGCTCGACGGCACCCATCCTTTGTTGCTTGATTTCGGCGCGGCGCGGCGGGTCATCGGTGACATGACACAGGCGCTGACGGTGATCCTCAAGCCCGGTTTTGCGCCGATTGAACAATACGGCGATTCGCCTTCGATGACGCAGGGGCCGTGGACTGATATCTATGCGTTGGCGGCGGTGGTCAATTATTCGATCACGGGCCAGATTCCGCCGCCTGCGGTGGTGCGCTTGATGGCGGACAACTTGATCCCCTTGTCGCGCGCTGCGGTCGGCAAATACAGTGACCGTTTTCTCGCTGCCATCGATAAGGCGCTGGCGGTCAAGCCGGAAGACCGGCCACAAACGGCGGCGCAATTTCGCGCCCTGTTGGGTCTGGAAACCGAGGGCGACACGCCGCACCGACCCTCGTCGAACCCTGCGCCCCAAGGCTTGCCATCGACCCAGACCATGCTGGCGCAACCCTTGCCGCGTAGCCCCTTGCTGGCATACGTTGCTGGTACGTTGGCGCTGGTGTTGATCGTGACTGGCTTCTTCGTTTTCATGCATCAAAAAAATCGCGCAGAGAAACATGCGGTGCTTGCTCCGGCGCCTTCTGCAGAGCGGGTTACGCCAATAGTGACGCCAGTGGGCCAAGCGATTGCGCCAGTACAGCCTACGCCGGAGCCGGTACCTGTAGCAGCCAGTACGCCGGTGGCAACGCCTGCGCCGACTCCAGCGCCGACCGAAAAATCCAGCGATCCGGTGCAAGTGTTGGGCGATATTTTCAATGGCCGGGATCGCCAGCATGAAGTGGCGGTTTCGGTACGCAAGGCACAAGTGGTCATCGGCAAGGATCGCTTGCGCTTTTCGATCATTTCGTCTACGCCCGGTTATGTGTACGTCTTGATGCTGGGTTCGGAGCGGACCCATTTTGAACTGATCTTCCCCAATGCAATCGATAAAAACAATTTGATCGAACCGGGTATGGCGCTGGAATTGCCGCGCCCGGGTTCGCGCATGGTGGCAGGCGAACCGGCTGGCAAGAATGAATTTTTGGTAATGGTATCGGATTGGCCGCGCGACTTTGGGGCCGCCGGCATGAAATCAGCTAGTGATTACGCCCAGGTCGCAGTCGACACGGTCTTGCGTAGCGCTTATGTGGGTGGCGTGCCAGCGCTGGCCGGCAAGGCAGTATGTCCGAAGGGGAAAGATAGTGCGTGTTCAACGCTGTTTGGCGCGGCGACTTTTGCAATCGAGGGGATTCATGCGCCACTATCAAACATTGAAAGTAATGCCTTGCCGGCACCTGGTGCAACGGTAGTTTTGCCAGCGGAACGGCAACAAATCGGGCGCAATCGTCCGACACCAATCCAGAATCCAGAAATAAAGCGCTTTCTGAAGCGAATTCAAGCCGAACGGCAAGCTGGAAAGAGCGCAGGGCGTTAGTACTAATACGCTGGCGTTGCGCTGCCGTCCTTATTGCACCAGCGTCACGATAGTCACGCGCCGGTTTTCGGCGGCGGCGGGGTCTTTTGCATTGATCGGTTCGGTCGAACCTTTGCCGATGGCGACCAGGCGCGCTGCGTCGATGCCATGCTTATCCACCAAATACTGCCGTACTGAAGCGGCGCGCTCTTCCGATAATTGCAGATTGCTATCGGTATTGCCGCGGGGGTCGGCATGGCCTTCTATATTGAAATGAAATTGCGCCAGCTTGTTGGAATTGAGCGCGCGTGCGACCTTATCAGCGATACGCATGGCATCTTGCGTGAGGATGGCTGAATTAGTTTCGAAGGTGATCAGCAGTGAAGCGCTGGCGGCCTTGACTGGGGCTTCGTCGCGGATCAGCTTGATGCTGCGTGACTTGAATTTCATGGGCGGCGTCAACGATTCGATCAGGACTGATTCGGTTACTTCACTGCCGTGCAATAATTTGGTTTCTTGGGCTGTGACGGTAACGGATGACACCGCA
>JAZKIX010000027.1:3492-13007 GCA_040384645.1 Pseudomonadota bacterium
TAAACATGAGGGAGACTAGCGATTTCATGACAGGCTTTCAATCCAGTGTGCTTCGCACAATCATAACAAACTACAGATGCCAAAAGGCGGCTCACGCGGCTAACTTATGGGGTCTCCATAAGCGGAAAAAACGAGTGAACCAGACCGGATTGCCAATAATCTCGCCTCGATTCAGTTCACCCTAATCCCCACGCTTTGATTTTTTGTCAAGCCGATAGGTCAGTGCCATGGCGATGCAAAAACGTAATTCGTCTATCGGAATGGCATCGCTCTGCTCGAACATAATGCTTCTGTTGCCGCCATACCGGAATTCGTTCGGAAATATTGTGCGAAATGTTTCGACCAGGGTGGTTTGACACAAAAAATACATGGCGTAGCGCTGCGGCTCGGATTGTTTCCAGCCTATGCGGATCATGCTGCCGCTATTGGAGGCAGTGGTCAGATAAGACGGTTCGTTCCACTTCAAGGTTTCTTGCAGTGGCCCGACACCTTGGGTTTCCGCTGCGGTATCGAATATCAATTGCCGTAAAAATAGTAATTTTTGCGCGATAGCATGGGGATAGCTTTCAAATACTGCCTTCACTAGCGGGTTTTCAAACGAGGTCATGCAGCGGCTCCCAATATCGCAGCTCTGCTGGTGGCTTGAAAGTAAAAAATGCCTTCGGCACCCATGTGGTAACTACAGTACGATCTTGAGCGCAATGGCCTGGATAAGCTAGCAGATCAATCAGATGAATTTGCAGGGTGGGCAGGGCCGCCGAGGTCCTGCCCACCTGATCACGTAGCAGCCACCGATGTCGCTGCTACCGATACTTGGAAGACGAGGCGGATAAAAATCGAATAATAGCCGATTGCAAACACGCCCGCACAGCAGTTTACCGGCCTAAATATTCCGTATTTCAAACGGTCAACAGTAAGGGCCTTTAACTGCGCGCCCCGAACTTGTATTTTGATGGCGACGGCGGCTCTGGCGCTGGCTCTGGTTTCTTGACTTGTTCGGGCTTGGCAGGTTCTTGCTGTAAAAGCCCTAAACGATGCCGTAATGTAAGCGATAGCATCATGACTTCTTCATCCGCGACCGCTTCCACTTTGTCGAATGTTTCGGCTGCATATTTTTGATCGTTGACCAGTCTGTTGGAGTCAACTGCGCCAATTATTTTTCTGGTTTTTATAATGAATCGCGCGAGTAGTTGGAATGTTTCATTGTCCATATATTGAGCTCCGGGAATGGATTGTTTTAGTTATTGTTATGAATTGCAAAACGCCTGCATACCTACCTAGTTTGCCAGCCCAACTAAAAATTAGCACAAAATTCAACTTACAACGATCAAATACAGCAGCAATAAATTGAGCACGATGGAAGCTGCTGCCACGGCACGCCAGATTGCCAGCGGGTCGCGTTTTGACAGCGGCGTAGTGGTGGGCGCAGGCAAGGGCCGCGCCGCGCCGCGTTCCAGTGCGAGCAAAAATTCTTCGGCCGTTTCAAAGCGATCCTTGATGTCGCGGGCGACGGCTTTGAGCAAGACATTTTCCAGCCATTGCGGCACGTCTGGGCGATACCGGCTAGGCGGTACCGGCTCACCGAAGCGCGGGCGTTGGAATGGCTCCACCTCGCCAAAAGGGTAGTGCCGCGTCAACATGTGATATAGCGTCACGCCGGTGGCATACAGATCGGTCTGGTTAGATGGAATAGGGTTATCAAACAGTTCAGGCGCCAGGAAGGAAGGCGTACCTGCCATGGAAATATGGTGCGCCGCGATTTCGCCACCTGCCTCTAGCCCTGATTGCGCCACGCCCAGATCGAGGATGCGTAATTCGCCGTCGCTGCCCAGATGGACATTGGCCGGCTTGATATCGCGATGAATGATGCTGCGGCGGTGTAATGCACCAATTGCGCGCACCAGTTTGGTGCCATGCAAGATGGTATCGGGCACGGTGAAATGTTCGCCCGCATCCAGCGCCTGCTGCATGGAGTGACCTTCATGCCATGTCGTGAGGTAATACAAAAAATTCTTTGATTCCGGGGTGATCACTTGCGGGAAAAAGCGCGCCACCGCGCGCTTGGTCAACCATTCTTCGTGTGCAAAGGCCGAACGCTCTTGCTCATCGTCTGCTCGATCCGGGTGCAGGGTCTTGAGTACGAGTTTACGGGTCGAGCCCCCGGTTTTGGTATCGATCACCCGATATAAAAGTGTGTTGCGGGAAGCGTGAATGATGGCTTCGACTTGGTAACCGTCTACGCTTTGGCCGACCCGTAACTTGGGCGGTAGCGGTAACTTATGGGAGCCGGACAAGGCATCACGCAAATTCTCTTCCGGCAATGCTTCGATCTTCAGGATCAAGGCGCTGGCGTTGTCGCTTGAACCGGCGGCCAGCGCGGCATCGACCAGCGCACGCACGCCGTGTTCGGCAGTGCTGCGTGATGCCGCGACATCTTTCAAATGGCTGCATAGATCGTATTCGGTGATCGCAGCCCAGACGCCATCGGTGGCAAGTAAGAACACATCGTTTGCACGGATCTCACCCATGCCATGGTCGATCGCCAGGTTTGAATCGAGCCCGATGGCACGCGTCAGTACATGCTGCATTTCGGGCCTGTCCCAGACGTGATCGGCCGTCAGGCGGGTCAGCTGATCGGCGCGCAGCAGATACAAACGGGTATCGCCAACATGGGCAAAATGATAAAACCTGCCGCGTAAAACCAAGCTGGTCAGCGTCGTTGCCATGCCGGCCAGTTCACGCCGTACCGAGCCTTGTTGCTGCACCCAGCTATTGGTGGCCTTGATGACGCGATCCAACGCTTGCGTCACCGGCCAAGTGTCGGAGGTGGCGTAATAATCTGTCAGCAAGCCGCGTACAGCGTATTCGGATGCTTCGCGTCCGCCTTCGTTGCCTGACACGCCATCAGCAATCGCCGCGATCAACCCTTTGCTTGATAGTTCCGGTTCACTCGGCGTGACCATCCCGACGAAGTCTTCATTACGTTCGCGTTGCCCGGCGAGTGTGCAGTGGCCGGCGGAGATGGTCAGGGGCATGGCTTGTCCGGTTGTCGTCTAGATCTTGGCGGTGGTCATGGCAGCGCTGCCCCACGTGGTGCGCCAGCGTTTTTTTACTGCCGACAGACCGATCAGGGCGACGACTGCAAGTGAGGCAAAAATAATCAAGCCAGCTTGATAGTCGCCAGTTAATTGTTTTGAATATCCCATGCTCGATGCCAGGTAAAAACCACCGATACCGCCAGCCATCCCGACCAGACCGGTCATCACGCCGATTTCCTTACGGAAGCGTTGCGGCACCAGTTGAAATACCGCGCCGTTGCCGGTGCCAAGTGCCAGCATGGCAAGTACGAACACAATGACGGCACCGATTTCCGACTTTAGTCCGACGCTGGCAATGAACAGGAAAGCAGCAGCTAGCGTGTACATAATAGAGAGCGTCTTGATGCCGCCCATGCGGTCGGCCAGTCGGCCGCCTAGCGGACGTACCAGCGACCCTGCAAATACGCAGGCAGCGGTGAAATAGCCGGCGTGCACCGGCGATAAGCCATATTGCGTATTGAAATAAATCGCCAGGGTCGAAGCCAGGCCAGAAAAGCCGCCAAAGGTAACGCTGTAAAAGAACATAAACCACCAGGCGTCCTTGTCCTTCAATACCGTCAGGTATTCAACCAACGATTTTGGTGGCGGTGCCGATGGCGCATCCTTGGCGAAAATCATATACACGATGAACGCCACGCCGAGTGGAATCAGGCACCAGCCAAAAACGTTTTGCCAGCCGAAAGCAATCGCCAGTGAAGGTGCGAACAGGGCAGCGAATGCAGTGCCAGAATTGCCGGCGCCAGCAATGCCGAGCGCCGTACCTTGATGCTCCGGCGGATACCAGCGCGAAGCCAGCGGCAGTGCCACCGCAAATGCAGCGCCAGCCACGCCCAGCAAGATACCTAGTTGAATCATATCGTCGTAACTGTCTAAATTGCCTTTCCAGGCCCACAGCATGCCCAGCATGACGATGACCTGGCCGATAATGCCGGCTTTCTTCGGTTTCAGGTGATCGACCAGCACGCCCATGACGATCCGCAGCAAGGCGCCTGCCAATAACGGTGTGGCGACCATCAAGCCTTTTTGCGCCGCGGTCAGTCCGATGTCTTTGGAAATCTGGATCGCCATTGGCCCAAGGATGACCCACACCATAAAACTGAGATCGAAATAGAAAAACGCAGATAGCAAGGTCGGCGTGTGGCCTGCTTTCCAGAATGAAGATTTTTGCATGATGCTCCCTAAAGAAAATGTTTAACTTGGGTTGCACCATGCAAGGGCTGTGCCACCTATTTCTGCACACATATATTCCAGCTTTAACCGTAGAACGCATTGCTTGTGTGCGGCGCACCAAAAAATTTTCACTTTGCACTTTGGAGGTGCGAAATGCGCTTAATTCAAGTGCGAACCATGCACAAGGATCTGGCATTGCTTTTGCTTATACGGGTCATCGCTGCGTTTTTTGGAGAAGCCGTAATGAAAAAATTGAAATTGGTAATGGTCGGCAATGGCATGGCTGGTGTGCGCACGCTGGAAGAGCTGATCAAGTTAAGCCCGGATATCTATGACATCACGGTCTTCGGCGCCGAGCCTTATGCCAACTACAACCGTATCTTGCTGTCGCCGGTGTTGGCTGGTGAACAAACCATCAAAGAGATCATGCTCAATGATGTCGATTGGTACGAAGAAAACAATATCACCCTGCATCTGGGCAAGCAGATCGTCTCGATTGACCGCGTCAAGCGCATCGTCACGGCCGCTGACGGCACTACGGCGGAATATGACCGCTTGCTGATGGCAACCGGTTCCAATCCCTTCATGCTGCCAGTGCCAGGTAAAGACCTGAAAGGCGTGATCCCGTATCGCGATATCGCCGATACCAACACCATGATCGAGTCATCGCAGACCAAGACCCACGCCATCGTTATCGGCGGCGGTTTGCTCGGGCTGGAAGCGGCCAACGGCCTTAAGTTGCGCGGCATGGATGTCACGGTGGTGCATTTGCCCACCTGGCTGATGGAGCGTCAGCTCGATCCAGTGGCCGGCAAGATGTTGCAAAAGTCGCTGGAAGACCGCGGCCTGAAGTTCTTGCTCGGCAAAAATACCCAAGAATTGATCGGCGATGAAAACGGCCACGTCAAGGCGATCCGCTTTACCGATGGCCTTGAAATCCCCGCGCAACTGGTTGTCATGGCAGTTGGGATTCGTCCTAACACCACGCTGGCTGAAGCCTCCGGCATTTACTGCAATCGCGGCATCATCGTCAACGACACCATGCAGACTTACGATCCACGCATCTACGCGGTCGGCGAGTGCGTCAACCATCGCGGCACGGTCTACGGTCTGGTGGCGCCATTGTTTGAAATGGCAAAAGTCTGCGCCAACCACCTGGCTAATTTCGGCATCGGCCGTTATCAAGGTTCGGTTACGTCGACCAAGCTGAAAGTAACCGGCATCGACCTGTTCTCTGCCGGCGAATTCATGGGCGGCGAGGGTACTGAAGAAATCGTCCTGTCCGATCCAATAGGCGGCGTATACAAGAAACTGGTGCTGAAAGAAGGCAAGCTGATCGGTGCCTGCCTCTATGGCGATACGGTCGATGGCAGCTGGTATTTCGACCTGCTGCGCGAAGGGAAAGAGATTGCAGAGATTCGCGATTCCCTGATGTTTGGCGAGTCGCATACCGGCGATACCGGCCATGAAGGTTTCACCAAAGCCGCCGCCATGCCCGATACTGCCGAAGTGTGCGGTTGCAACGGCGTTTGCAAAGGCACTATCGTCAAAGCGATCAAGGAAAAAGGCCTGTTCACGCTGGAAGACGTGCGCAAGCACACCAAGGCATCGGCCTCTTGTGGTTCTTGTACCGGGCTGGTCGAACAGATCATCATGTTCACCGCCGGCGGCGATTACTCGGCGTCGAGCAAAGCCAAACCGATGTGCGGTTGCACCGACCATACCCATCAAGAAGCGCGCGACGCGATCCGCGCTAACAAATTGCTGACCGTGGCCGACACCATGAAGTTCATGGATTGGCGCACCCCTAACGGTTGTTCCAGCTGCCGTCCGGCTATCAATTACTATTTGATCTCGACCTGGCCGCATGAAGCCAAGGACGATCCGCAATCGCGTTACATCAACGAACGTTCGCACGCCAATATCCAGAAAGACGGCACTTATTCGGTCATCCCGCGTATGTGGGGCGGCGCCACCAGCTCGTCGGAACTGCGCCGGATTGCCGATGTGGTGGACAAGTTCAAGATCCCGACCGTCAAGGTTACCGGCGGTCAGCGTATCGATTTGCTGGGTGTGAAAAAAGAAGACTTGCGCGAAGTCTGGCACGACCTCGGCATGCCGTCCGGTCTGGCCTACGCCAAGGGCTTGCGTACCGTCAAGACCTGCGTCGGCAGCGAATGGTGCCGCTTCGGCACGCAAGATTCGACCACTATGGGACAAGACCTGGAACGCGAACTGGCGCGCATGTATTCGCCGCACAAGGTCAAGATCGCGGTATCGGGTTGCCCGCGCAATTGCGCTGAATCCGGCATCAAGGACGTCGGCGTGATCGGTGTCGATTCCGGCTGGGAAGTCTATGTCGGCGGCAATGGCGGTATCAAGACCGAAGTCGCGCATTTCTTTGTCAAGCTCAAGACCTCGCAAGAAGTGATGGAATACACCGGCGCCTTCCTGCAACTGTATCGCGAAGAAGGCTGGTACCTGGAACGCACCGTGCATTACCTGGCGCGGGTCGGACTCGATCATGCCAAGAAAAAAGTGATCGAAGACGAAGCCAACCGCAAGGCGCTGTACGAGCGGCTCCTGTTCGCGCTCGATGGCGAGCCAGATCCTTGGCATGAGCCAGAGAAGGCGATGGTCGATACACGGCAGTTTGAGTTGTTGTCGGTGTAAGGGATTTTCTCCTCCGCTTTCAAGGCGCTCGGCTAGAGGGGGGAGGCTGGGTGGGGGATGGGTTTCTTGGGCTAAGGCGCGACCGAAACCCATCCCCACCCTAACCCTCCCCTTGAAAGGGAGGGGACTTTCCTCGGCAATTCGTGCCCGTTTTGATATGGTCATTCAGGAAAAATAGTTGCCAAGTTCGATTTATTGAGGGGGTATATGCCAAAACAATGCCTCCCCCGCACGTTTTAATTGCGCTAGTTTTAATACTGGGTAGAGTATAAAAATGATGATTGGGCAGCCTCAGGCGCCGTCATCCAAATTAATAAGAGGATTTTGAGATGTCACAACAATGGAAAGAAGTTTGCAGCGTCACCGATATCCCCGTGCTGGGCGCCCGCGTGGTGCAACGCGCAGCCGGTGTCCCGGTCGCAATCTTTCGCAATAGTGAAAACAAAGTGTTTGCCCTGCTCGATAAGTGTCCGCACAAAGGCGGCCCGCTATCGCAAGGCATTGTATTCGGTGAAAAAGTCGCCTGCCCCTTGCATAACTGGAACATCGAATTGCAAAACGGCTGCGCCGTTTCGCCGGACGAAGGCTGTACCCGTAAGTTCAGCGTCAAGGTGGAGGGCGGTCAGGTATACCTGGACGGCAATGAACTCAGTATCGCTGAGTAAAAGCGACGTTGCTAATGGTGGTTGGGCGCTAGCTTGGACTAAGTAAGCTACGCCAGGATTACGACTTGACGGACAAAAAGCGGATAAAGATCGCTTTGGCCGTCGGATGCTCAAGAGGACACAACATGCTATTCGGCCGCAAAACCCGCAAGCCCATTTCAATTCCCGTTAAAGCCGTCAAGGAATGGAAATACACGACCTGCAACTATTGTTCCACCGGTTGCGCCATCGAGATCGGTCTCAACGACAGCGGCAAGATCGTCACCAGTCGCGGTCATGCCGGTGCCGATGTCAATCGCGGCAAATTGTGCATCAAGGGTTTGCTGGAGCACGAATTGTTCGATTCGCCCGGTCGCGGTACCATGCCGCTGATGCGCGAAAAATCGCACTTGCCGTTTCAACCCGCCAGCTGGGATGCAGCGCTCGATAAAACCGCCGCCAAGATCAAGGAAATCCAAGCCAAATACGGCCGCGATTCATTCGCCGTGGTTTCCACCGGCCAGCTTTTGACCGAAGAGTTTTATACCCTCGGCAAACTGGTGCGCGGCCAGATCGGCACCAATAACTACGACGGCAACACCACGCTGTGCATGGCTTCGGCGGTATCGGGCTACAAGCGCTCGTTCGGCTCCGACGGCCCGCCCGGTTGCTATGGCGATTTCGAACATACGCATTGCCTGATGGCGTTCGGCTCCAACTTGCCAGAGCAACATCCCGTGATTTACTGGCGCTTGAAAGAGGCGCTGGAAAAACGCAAATTCCCCCTGATCGTGGTCGATCCGCGCGTCACCATGCTGGCGCAATTTGCCGACATCCATTTGCCGATCACACCGGGCACCGACACCGTACTGATCAATGCCATGATGTTCGTGATCTTCAAGGAAGGTCTGGAAGATAAGGAATACATCGCCAATCACACCAAGGGAATTGACGAGTTGCGTGCGTTGGTAGCGGACTACGACCCGAAAGTGGCACAGCATATCTGTGGCATCGACGAAGACCGCATCCGCACCGTGGCGCGCATTTACGCCAAGGCGCCGACCGCGATGAGCATCTGGACCATGGGCATCAACCAGTCGACCCACGGCTCCGATGGCGTGGTCAATATCAATAACCTCAATATGGTGACCGGCAATATCGGCATCCCTGGCGGCACCAGCTTGTCGATCACCGGCCAATGCAATGCAATGGGCACGCGTGAGTGGTCGTCTTGCTCCGGCTTGCCCGGTTACCGCATGCTGGAAAAAGAAAAGGACCGCAAGCATGTGGCCGAATTCTGGGGCATCGACCAAAGCTTCTTCCCGGCCGCACGCGGTCTGGCGCAAACCGATATTTTCCCCGCGATTGAAACCGGCGAGATCAAAGGCTTGTGGCTGATCGCCACCAATCCGATGACCTCGATGGCGAACCAGCCGCGCATCCGCAAGGCGATGGAAAACCTCGAATTTCTAGTGGTGCAAGATGTGTATGAAGACGTCGAAACCAATCAATATTCCAACGTCTTTTTCCCCGCCGCAGTCTGGGCCGAGAAAGAAGGCTGCCATACCAATACCGAGCGCCGCGTCAGCCTGACCCGCAATGCCTTGAAGCCGTATGCCGATTCCAAGCCCGATTTCTGGATCTTTAACGAGATGTCGAAACGCTTTGAAGACCGCAATAAGATCCACTTCCCCGCCACGCCGGAAGGCGCGTTTGAAGAGATGCGCGAGTTGTCGAAAGGCGAGGGCCGGACGCTCGATATTTCCGGCATGAATTACAACCGGATCGAAGCGGCGCGCGGGATTCAATGGCCGTATAGCGAAGCGCAGGCGCAAAAAGATGAAGCCATCGTCGGCAAGGCAGAAGCCTTCGACATGCAGCGCCGGCAAGACTTTTTGGGCAATCCGCGCCTGTACACCAACGGCGTATT
>JAZKIX010000028.1:0-1625 GCA_040384645.1 Pseudomonadota bacterium
CGCTGGTCGTTTATATGGGCGTTGCCCGTTGCCGCGAAATCCAGGCCGCATTGCTGGCCGGCGGCAAAGACGCGGCGACACCGGTTGCGGTGATTCAATCGGCTACCGGCGTCTCGCAAGCCCAATTGATCACGACGCTTGGCCAGTTGCCGCAGGCATTGGCGGAATCGGGCATCGGTAGCCCCAGCATTATTGTTATCGGCGATGTGGTGCGCTGTGCCGACGTGCAGTTGCCGGCCACGATAGAAGAAGTCCAAATGCCTGAGCGCGTGCAGCACGCGGGCTGAGAGCGGTAGCTGAGCAAGCAGTAGGTTTACAATCACGGCTTATTCCAATTGGGTAAGTCATGGCACAGCAATTCGATGTAGCGGTAATTGGCGCCGGCGCGGCCGGCATGATGTGCGCGGCGGTGGCGGCGCAGCGTGGCAAGAAGGTGGTTTTAATCGACCACGCTAGCAAGTTGGCGGAGAAAATCCGCATCTCCGGCGGTGGTCGCTGCAACTTCACCAATATCAACACGCTGCCGCAAAATTTCCTTTCTGAAAATCCCCATTTTTGTAAAAGCGCGTTATCGCGCTATACGCCGCAAGATTTCCTGGCGTTGATGAAGCGTTACCGGATCGCGTATCACGAAAAACACAAGGGCCAGCTGTTTTGCGATAACTCGGCCGAAGACATCATCCGCATGTTGAAAGCGGAATGTGATCTCGGCGGCGTAAGCTGGCGCATGCCCTGCAAAGTCGGCGCGATCACAAAAACTGCCGACGAGCGTTTTTGTATCGAGACTGATGCCGGTGAAATCAGTGCTGCCAGCTTGGTGATCGCCGCCGGCGGTTTATCGATTCCAGCCATCGGCGCCAGCGATTTCGCGCATCGGGTGGCGCGCCAGTTTGGCTTGAAAATGATCGAGCCGCGTCCGGCGCTAGTGCCCTTGACCTTCGATAATGCGGCCTGGCAGCCATTCGTACCTTTGGCTGGCATTGCCTTGGAAGTCGAAGTGGAAACCGGTAGCAAAAAAACGCGCGGTTATTTTAAGGAAGATTTGCTATTCACCCATCGCGGCCTGTCGGGCCCGGCCGTATTGCAAATTTCCAGTTATTGGCAACCGGCTGGCGCGCTGACCATCAATTTATTGCCAGAACTGGATGTCGCGCAAACCCTGATCGATGGCAAATCGACCATCAAGAAAAACCTCGGCAATGTGCTGGCGCAATGGCTGCCCTCGCGTCTGGCGGAAGGTCTCTTAGAGGCAAACGGTTTCAAAGCCGATGTCCGTATCGCCGATATGCCCGACAAGCAATTGCGTGCCTTGGGTGACGCCTTGAACCGCTGGAACCTGACACCGAATGGCTCGGAAGGCTATAAAAAAGCGGAAGTTACACGGGGCGGTGTCGATACCAAGGAATTATCGCAACAAAGCATGATGGCCAATATGGTGCCGGGTCTGCATTTTATCGGCGAAGCGGTCGATGTCACCGGTTGGCTCGGCGGCTACAATTTCCAATGGGCTTGGGCGTCGGGCATGGCGGCTGGATTGGCCGTATAAAAAAATCCCGCGAAGCAGCGGGATTTTTTGGTTTCTTCGCTTGGCTTGAGACTTATTTAGGTAAATCGAACACTAGCAC
>JAZKIX010000028.1:1664-3651 GCA_040384645.1 Pseudomonadota bacterium
ATTTCAAGGCATCGCCTGCGCCCAGCTTTTGGCCATTGACCGTGACCGAACCGCGCGCCACGTGGACATAACTTAGCCGGCCCGGCGCCAAGGGCAACGTGGCTTGTTGCGGGCCATCAAACAAACCGACATACAGGCTGGCATCCTGATGCATCAAGACCGAACCGTCACGTCCGTCGCTGGAGGCAACCAAACACAAGCGTCCTTGCTTCTCCGATTCCGGAAAATGCTTTTCTTCATAGCCCGGTTCGATTCCTTGCACATTGGGCATGATCCAGATTTGCAGCAAATGCGTCGTGCTGGCCGAATGATTGAACTCGGAATGCCGCACGCCGCTGCCCGCACTCATACGCTGCACATCGCCCGGCCGGATCACGCTGCCATTGCCCATGCTGTCCTTATGCGCTAGTTCGCCATCCAGAACATAGGTAATGATTTCCATATCTTTATGGCCGTGCGTGCCAAAACCCTGGTCTGCGTGGATCAGGTCGTCGTTGATCACACGCAAAGGGCCGAATCCCATATGCACCGGATCGTGATAATCGGCAAAAGAAAAGCTGTGATAAGACTCTAACCAACCGTGATTGGCATGGCCGCGTGCGTGGCTTGGACGATGTTCGAGCATGACTTCCCCTTGGTAGATACAAGCTAATAAATTGGTGTCAAAGCGGCGATTACAAGCCCCCATTCTGTCGAATCGGCGGCCGTAATTAATATTAGGGGTTGGAAGCAGAAGGGAAATTTTTACCTTGCAGCGCAACTTTTGACGAACAGCAAGCAATGGTGAAGACTGCGCCGTTTATAGCCCGGCGCTTTCACTGTCATGCATCTGATTTAATGTGGGAAAGTGGGGGGTATAAGAAGAAATATACCGTTCCCGCACGGTTTTAAAGGGCCTTTAAATATACTGCAGTGAGTATATTTTGTTGAAAATCCACTGTTTTTGCACAGCTAGACGCAAATTACCGTTTTGGTATGCCGCCCAGCAATGCCGCAATCTTGTGTTTCGGCGGCCGGTTGGCGTCGTTGCCGCTATTGACTGGCGTTGTCGAATTCGCTGGTTTTGCCGGCTCATACGGTTTCAAGAACCAGGGATCGATTTTCTCGCGGCGCGGGGCAGAACCGGGGCGGCCACTGCTACGTTCCAAACCAGTTGCTGTGCGGGCTGAACCGGCGCGCACCTCACTATCGTCGCGTCTTGGACGCCGCTCGCCACCGCGTTCATTGCCGCGTTCGCTGGAACGACTGGAGGACGGCGCTACAAAATCGGTCAATTCAAGGCGGGTGATCTTGGTCTTGATCAGCTTTTCAATATCGACCAGCAAACGCTCGTCCTTGTCCGAATATAGCGACAAGGCATCGCCGGAAGCGCCAGCACGGCCAGTGCGGCCGATCCGGTGTACGTAATCTTCCGCGTTATAAGGTAGGTCAAAATTGATCACACAAGGCAGATCGGAAATATCGAGACCGCGTGCCGCAACATCGGTCGCAACCAAGACATCGATCTCGCCACGCTTGAAGGCTTCCAGCGCGGCCATGCGTTCTTGCTGCGTCTTGTCGCCGTGGATCGCCGAGGCTTTCACCCCTTCTTGTTCCAGTTGGCGCGCCAGACGCGAAGCGCCGATCTTGGTATTAGAAAACACTAAGACCTGCTTCAGGTCGCGTCCGCGAATCAAATGCGCAACCACGTCGCGTTTCGATTCTTCGGCGACCTTGTAGACCACTTGCGTGACCTTGTCGGCGGTGGCATTGCTGCGTGCCACTTCGATCGTGATTGGATTGTTGAGGAAGCTGTTCGCCAGCTTCTTGATTTCGCCAGAGAATGTGGCGGAAAACATCAGGTTTTGGCGCTGTTTCGGCAATAAATTGATGATACGTTGCAGATCGGGCAAGAAGCCCATATCGAGCATGCGATCGGCTTCATCCATTACCAAGATCTGGGTTTGCGACAAGCTCACGGTCTTTTGCTGCACGTGATCGAGCAAGC
>JAZKIX010000028.1:3661-6890 GCA_040384645.1 Pseudomonadota bacterium
TCAACGCCGGATCGTAAGATCGCTGTCTGCGGCGCCATATCCATGCCGCCGAATACCACGGTCGAGCGCAAGGGCGTGTGCTGCGAATAGGCTTTTACATTCTCTGCGACCTGCACCGCCAATTCACGGGTCGGCACCAAGATCAAAGCGCGCACCGGATGCCGCGCCGGCGACGCGCTGCTGCTGGCATGTGCCAACAGCAATTGAATGATGGGCAGAGAGAAGCTGGCGGTTTTACCGGTACCAGTTTGCGCTGCGCCCATGACATCGCGGCCTTGCAATACGATGGGAATGGCTTCAGCTTGAATCGGGGTTGGGTGCGTATAGCCCTGATCGCTCAGGGCGCGCAGGATGTCAGCAGACAGCCCGAAGTCTTCAAAACGAACGGTCGGCAAGACAGGTGGTACTAGGACGGGCAGGATTTCAGACATAATATTTGGTGGGCCTCCCGTGAGTCGAACACGGTACCAACGGATTATGAGTCCGCTGCTCTAACCAACATGAGCTAGAGGCCCAATCTCTTTCGTGCGGACGTGGCCCGCTTAATATTCCCTCGGTAAATAAGGGAAGTGGCGAGGATATTTCCCCCGCCGAATCTAGTCAAGTGTTTATACCGATCTGAGTCGATAAAGTGGCTATGAAGTCGCTTTTTGTGGGTAAAAAAGTGTTTTAACGGCCACTTTTAGAAAATTTGATCGGTCTTAGTCGAATGTTAGTTGCCTTCAAGGAAGCTTTTCAGCTTGTCGGACCGCGAAGGATGGCGCAGTTTGCGTAAGGCTTTGGCCTCGATTTGACGAATCCGCTCACGCGTGACATCAAATTGTTTGCCGACTTCTTCCAAAGTATGGTCGGTCGACATCTCGATCCCGAACCGCATGCGCAGCACTTTGGCTTCGCGTGGGGTCAGGGAGTCGAGTACATCCTTGACCACGCCGCGCATCGAGGCATGCAGGGCGGCATCGGCTGGCGCCAATGTGTTGTTGTCTTCGATGAAATCGCCCAGATGCGAATCGTCATCGTCGCCAATCGGTGTTTCCATGGAGATCGGTTCTTTGGCGATCTTCATGATCTTGCGGATTTTTTCCTCCGGCATTTCCATCTTGACCGCCAGCGTGGCCGGATCTGGTTCTGCGCCGGTTTCTTGCAGAATTTGACGGGAAATGCGATTCATTTTGTTGATCGTTTCGATCATATGCACCGGAATACGGATCGTGCGCGCCTGATCGGCAATCGAACGGGTGATCGCCTGGCGTATCCACCAAGTAGCATAGGTCGAGAACTTGTAACCGCGGCGATATTCAAACTTGTCGACTGCTTTCATCAAGCCGATATTGCCTTCTTGAATCAGGTCGAGGAACTGCAAGCCGCGGTTGGTATATTTTTTAGCGATAGAAATCACCAGCCGTAAATTAGCTTCTGTCATCTCGCGCTTGGCTTTGCGGGCTTTCATTTCACCTGCGGCCATTTGCTTATTGATATTGCGTAAATCCGGCAGCGGCAGCACCACGCGCGCTTGCAAGCTGATCAGCTTCTTTTGCAGTTCTTGCACAGTGGGAATATTGCGACCCAAAATCGCGCTGTAAGCATGGCCGGCGTTGACTTCGCCATTGACCCATTCAAGATTGGTTTCATTGCCCGGGAAAACCTTGATGAAATGGGCGCGTGGCATGCCGCAGCGATTGACAGCCACATCAAGGATTTGTTTCTCGATATGGCGCACTTCATCGACCTGACCGCGCAGGGTATCGCACAATTTTTCGACCACCTTGGCGGTGAAGCGTATACCCAGCAATTCTTGCGAGATGGCTTCTTGTGCCTTGACGTACGCCTTGGAGTTGTAGCCTTCTTTTTCGTAAGCCTTGCGCATCTTGTCGAACTGAGAAGAAATCGTCTCGAATTTTTCAAGCGCACTGAGCTTTAGTTGTTCAAGCTGTTCCGCCGAGAAACCAGCCGCGCCGGAAGCATTGCTTTCGTCTTCTTCGACTTCTTCTTCCTCTTCTTCTTCCTCGTCGTCTTCGTCTTCAGAAACGACTGGCGCGACCACGATTGGCGGCTCGTCGGTGGCATTCATATCGACCAGGCCGTCGACGATTTCATCGATCTTGAGTTCGTCGTTGGTGATTTTTTCACCGGCAGCAAGAATTTCGGCAATGGTCATCGGACAGGCCGAAATGGCCTGGATCATGTCCTTCAGGCCATCTTCGATCTTCTTGGCAATGACGATTTCGCCTTCGCGCGTCAAGAGCTCAACCGATCCCATTTCACGCATATACATGCGCACTGGGTCGGTAGTGCGGCCAAAGTCAGAATCCACGGTCGATAGCGCAGCTTCGGCCGCGGCCTCGGCTTCATCATCGCTGGCGACCGTCGCTACGTTGTCTGATAGTAATAGCGTTTCGGCATCGGGTGCGTGATCGTATACTGCGATCCCCATATCGTTAAAGGTGCCGATAATGCCTTCGATCGCTTCTGGATCGATGATGTTTTCTGGCAGGTGATCGTTGATTTCCGCGTAGGTCAGGAAACCGCGCTCTTTACCGAGCTTGATCAGGGTTTTTAGCTTTTGGCGACGACGTTCCAGCTCTTCTTCAGTCGCTTCGGTATCGGAAGAGAACGCATCCTTGAGCAGGGCTTTTTCTTTAGCCTTGCGATCCTTGGCCTTGGCTTTGTCGGCTGCCTTCAACTCGGCACGTTCGACCGCATTGAGCGCTGCAACTTCATCGTTTTCGGGTTGAAATTCTTTTGGCTTGCGACCGCGCCGTCCAGGTACTTTGACCGTTGGCAAGAAGTAACCTGAAGTGTCTATCGCAGCCAAGGCGGCAGCATCTGTTGTCTGGTTTACTACGGGAGCACCCGATGTCTTCAATTCGGGCTTATCTTGAACGATCTCAACTTTTACCGGAAGTTTAGAGGGCTTCATCGCAATTTTCGGTTCAATTTTCTTAATTGTCACAGAGGCTTTCGATTGCACAGGCACAGACTTTGCAGCAGATTTAGGTAGAGCTTTTGCCTTCGGTGGTGGCTTGGCCGCAAGCGCCTTGGTCTGACGGTCGTAGCAGGCTTCCCGCTCCGGCTTCGCGTTGATGAAGCGGCATTGCTCGACCGCCGCAAAGCCTGGCGTCGCTCCGCTCCAACAAGCAGCCCGACACCGAGGTCATGCTGCAGCAGACCTGGTGAGGTTCTTTGGTGGCTGCGTTCAGTATCTATTTGGTTACAGGTTTTATTGCTT